>JALYUH010000276.1 GCA_030853985.1 Bacteroidota bacterium
GAGCTGGGCCGCGTGCTGTACGTGCAGCGCTTGCGGGCCACCGTGTTCGGCGATTTGGGTCGGGGCAACGACTTCCGGGGCGTGGCCACCGGCTACAATTACCGCAACGCGGGCGTAGATGTGCTGGCCCTCTTCAACGTGCTGCGCCTGCGCACGCCCCTCGAAGGCGGCGTGCGCCTCACGTACCGGGGCGCGGTGGGGCAGTGGCTGATTGAGCCCCTGGCCTTCAGCCTGCGGCTGTGAGCCGGGGCGGCGGCGCGGGCGGCTAGCCGGGCTGCAAATCCTGATTTAGAAAAGCATCGATAGCGGCCAGCGTTTGCTGGGGGGCGCTGAGGTGGGGGCAATGCCCGCCGGTTTCAATGACCTCGATGCGGCTGTCGGCCAGCTGCTCGTTGATGTAGTGGCCCACGGCCAGCGGGGCAATTACGTCGTGGGCCGACTGCACCACCAGCGTGGGCGTGGTCAGGAAACCCAGTTCGGCGCGGGTGTCGGAGAGGAAGGTAACGCGGGCGAAGTGCCGGGCAATTTCGGGGTTGGTGCGCACGAAGCTGTTGCTGAGCTCCATCACGAGCTCGGGCGACTCGTCGGCCCCCATCATCACCGGCGAAATGCCCTGCGCCCAACCGTGGTAGTCGGCATCCATGGCCGCCAGTAGCTCGTTGATGTCCTTCTGCTCGAAGCCGCCAGCGTAGCCTTTCTCGTTGATGAAGCGGGGCGAGGGCGAAATCAGGACCATTTTCTGGAAGCGCCGGGGCTCGCGCACAGCGGCAATCACCCCAATCATCGCGCCCACGGAGTGGCCCACGAATAGCACGTCGTAGAGGGCCAGGGTGCGCAGCACGTCGAGCAGGTCGTCGGCGTGGCCGGCCAGCTGGCCGTGGCGCTCGCGGCTATATTCGGCCAGGTTGGAGCCGCCGGCCCCCACCAAATCGAGCTGCACCACCTGGTACTGGGTTTCAAAATGCGGCACCAGCAAACGCCAGCTGGCTTGGTCGGCCCCCAGGCCATGCAGAAAGACCAGGGCCGGCGTACCGGGGCCGCTGACCCCGGAAATAGTCGCGTTGCTGCGCTCCAGAATAGTAGTAGCAGAGTAACTCATAACTAAAAAAAAGGATAAATGATGGGTAAAAACAGCTTGTGTACCAGTTGCAGCCACCACGTACGGCTAAAATAGCGGATTGTATTTAATGAAAAGCGGAATTATCCATAAGAAGCTGTTATATGCTATATTTAGTGGTTCCCGGTGCCTGCGGATTTTCATTATTTCTTATTAATTGAGCCGCCGGGCGGCGGGTGCCAGCGCTGCGAACAGCTCCGCCGGGCGCTCCAATAGCCGGAGGCGCGGCGTGGTAGCCCACCACCGGCCGGGCAAGCCCGCCGGGCGGCGTATTTTGTGGGTCAATGCTCCGCTTCCTGCTCTTTTTCCTGCTGGCCTGGCCCGCCGCCGCCCAGCGCTACGATGCCCGGCTGGCTGTCCCGCCCGCCGGCTTTGCCTGGCAGCCGCTGCCTGAAGCCCGCGCCGCCATGCTGCTGCCCGCCGGCTGGCACTACCGGGCCGAGGGCACCAAAGCCGCGCCCACCTACTACCTCACGCCGGAGGCGGTGGGCGAAAGCGGCGAGTTCAGCACCGGCCTCACGGTGCAGGTGGTGCGCCGGGCCACGGCCCGCACCCGCCACCCCGCCGCCGAATACGCCGGGCTGCTGCTGCTGCGCGCCGGCTTCGGCTCCGGCTCCGGCCGGCAGCGGCTGATGGATACGGCCGCCGTGGCCGGCCCCTGGCACCGCCGCGCCGTGCGCTACCGTGAAGCCGCCCCCGATGCCGAGCCCCGCATCATCTACCAGCTGGCCCTGGCCAATGCCAAAACCGACACGCTCTACCTGCTCACCTTCGAAAGCCCCGAAAAAGAGTGGGCCGAAGCCTGGGCGCTGGGCGCGGTAATGGTGCGCGAGTGGGTGCTGGACTTGCGGCAGTAATCTGCCCAGGAATGTGTAAAAATGCGTTATCCGGCATTGGTAGGAAAGCGATGCACAACCATCATGCTCGTTTATAAATCCCGATGTCCAAGCCTTTATTAAACCCCCAGTGGCCGTTAGCTATTTGCCTGCTAATGGCGGTTGGCCATATTCCGCTACGTGCCCAGTCCGTTGCGCCTGCGCCGTTCCGCACCGAGGCCGAAGCTGCTCGGCATCAGGCCCGCTTCATGTTGGCTGCGAAAAAGGCGGGCTACACCCTACGGCCTGCATTCTTCTATCGCAACCGTCTGGATATCACCAAAACGAAAGCCTTGCGGCGCATCGGGGTCGATATGCTAGCGATGGACGGGCAAATACTGCTTGATGGCTCGCCCGACTTCCCAACCGCCCCCTTGTATTCGGAGGTAGCGGTGCATGGTACCGTAATAGCGCAAACCGGCGATTCCAGCCGCGCCGCCTTTTATCATGCTGCTTTCACGGTGCGGGTGAGCGAAACCTGGCAGGGGCAGCTGCCCGCCGATACCGTAGTGGTCAGGCTGCGGTCGGGGCCGTTTGGCACCATGCAGCTGTCGGTAGCGATGGCTCCTGAAGTGGAACTGGGACAGGAAGTCGTTTTATTTCTAACCCAGGTTGATTTTGCAGGCTTTGCCGAGGCTGAAAAGCAGGGGCTGCTCTCCCAGAAAAACAACGCCTCGCCCGGCGATTTTGACCTCGTAAAAGCCATTAAAGTGAAAGACGGACGCGTGTTTAATGGCAAGGTGAGGCTGGCCCGCGCCCGGAAGTATATCCAGCGCATTGCGGCCATTCTCGACAAAGCACACTTCTATCAGAAGCAATTCTAACGTTGGTTTCTCCGCGTGAAACCGGCCCCGTGCACTGGTGCGCGAGTGGGTGCTCGGTTCGTGCTGGTAGCGCCGGGCTCCTACATGCCAAACAGCAGCGGCGCGGTGTAGGCCACGGCCACCGGGCAGCCGTTCTGGCGGCCGGGCCGGAACTCGGGCAGCTGGCGCACCGCCGCCAGGGCGGCTTCGTCGCAGCCGTGGCCGATGCCCTGCATCACCTGGGCGTCGCGCACCTTGCCATCGGCCCCCACCACAAACCGCACGTAGACGCGGCCCGCCACGCCCGCCGCCCGCGCCGCCGCCGGGTACTCCAGGTGCTGCTGAATGGCCATGACGATGGCCGCCCCGCCGCCGCCGGTCAGCAGC
>JALYUH010000301.1 GCA_030853985.1 Bacteroidota bacterium
GGCCTGGCCCCGGTGCCAGTGCCGGGGCCGGGGTGCCGGCCATCAGGCTGGCCAGCTTGTGCAGCAGCTCGGTTTCATCGAAGGGCTTGGGCAGGGTATCGTTCATGCCGGCGGCCTGGTACTTCTCGGCATCGGCCAGAAAGGCGTTGGCCGTGAGGGCGAGAATGGGCGTAGCCGCCCGGGCCGCGTCGGGGTGGGCGCGAATGCGGGCAGTGGCCTCCAGGCCGTTCATGCCGGGCATCTGAATGTCCATCAGCACCACATCGTAGCGGTGGGCTTCGAAAAGCACCAGGGCTTCGAGGCCGCTGCCGGCCTCATCCACCAGCACGCCGTGGCTTTCGAGCAGCAGCAGGGCCACTTCGCGGTTCACGGGGTTGTCCTCCACCAGCAGCAGGCGGCGGCCGCGCACCACGTTTTCGGGCGGGGCCGGCGGGGCTTCGGCGGGTTGGGCCGGGGCGCGGGGCAGGGTGAGGTAGAAGGCAAACGAGCTGCCCTGCCCCACCTGGCTCTGCACCGTGAGGCGGCCGCCCATCTGCGTTACCAGCGCCCGGCTGATGCTCAGGCCCAGGCCCGTGCCGCCAAACTGCCGGGTGGTGTCGGCATAGGCCTGGGTGAACTCCTGGAAGATGGTTTCGAGCTTGTCGGGGGCAATGCCGATGCCGGTATCCGTCACCCGAAACTCCACGGCAAGCAACTCCTCGGTTTCGCTCACCAGAAAGCCGCCCACCGAAATGGTGCCCCCCGCCGGCGTGAACTTGATGGCATTGGCCAGCAGGTTGAGCAGAATCTGGTTGATGCGGTAGGAGTCGCCCACCACCCAGGGCAGGGGGCAGGAGGCGCTCAAGCGGGTGCCAATCACGCGGATGCCCTTCTCGGCGGCCTGCAACACCAGCGGCTCGGTGGCCGCCGCCGCCGCATCGCACAGGTTGAAGGCACGCTGCTCCAGCTCCAGCTTGCCCGAGGTGATTTTGGCCATGTCGAGCACGTCGTTCACCACGTTCAGCAGGTGGCGGCCCGAGTACTGAATGATGTCGGCATAGTTGCGCTGCTGCTCACTGAGCGAGGTTTTGGCCAGCAGCCCGGTCATGCCCAGCACCCCATTGAGGGGCGTGCGAATTTCGTGGCTCATGTTGGCCAGGAAGTTTTCGCGGGCCACGGCCGAGGCTTCGGCCACGTGCTGGGCGGCTTTGAGGGCGGTAATGTCGTTGCTCACGCCCAGCACGTACACCGAGCCGTCGGCCATGGTAATGGGGCAGCGCACGCTCTGGTACCACAGCTCTTCGCCGGTGGGCAGCAGCACCCGGTCTTCGCTCGTTACCGCCTTGCCGGTGCGCAGGGCCTGCGCGTCGGCGGCCGCAATGGCGCGAATGTCTTCGGGCTGCAAGGCGTTGTCCAGCGCGTCGGAGCCGGCCAGGCGCAGCAGGTGCTCGCGCAGCCGGGCCATCATCCGGTTCTGGAAGATGATGCGGCTCTGGTGGCCTTGGCGGTACGGCTCGCGCACGTAAATCAGGTTGGGCGTGAGGTCGAGCACCTGCTCGGTGAAAGTTTGCTGGGCCTCCACCTGGGCCTGGCTCTGGCGGGTGCGGGCCTCGGCCAAGTGCCGCGTGGTGATGTCGAAGCCGTAGCATACCATCAGGCGCAGCCCGCCGCCCGGCCCAAAAACCGGCTGGTAGTAGCACTGCCAGTACAGCATGGGCGCGCCGTCGGGGCCGGGCCAGCGTTCCTCCCAGTTCACCTGCGCCCGGGTGCTCACGGCCCGCTCGAACAGGCGGTGGCGGCGCAAGGCTAGTTCCGGCGGCAGGCCGCACGTGGCGCAGTGCTCGGCAAAAGTGCGCCCGATGCGGGCGCGCCGCCGTACCGGGTCGGGCTCGGCGTAGGGGTTCAGGTAGCGGTAGTGCTCATCGGGCTCCAGCACGGTTACCACGGCTGGCAGGTGGGCCATCAGGGTTTCGTAGAACTCGTGCTGGTCGGCTACCGCCTGCTCGGCCTGCCGCTGCGCCGTGATGTCAGTGAGGTAGAGCAGCACCGAATCGTCTTCGGCCAGGGGCGTGGCGGCCAGCAGGTACTGCCGCCCTTTGGCGGCAAAGCTTTGCTGCAGCGGCTGGCGCTGGCGCAGGGCCTGCCCCACGGCCTGCAACAGCTGCGAGCGCAGCCGCGAGGGCCCGGCCGCCAGCAGCTCGGCCACCACGGGCGTGGCGGCGGCGTTGGCGTAGCGCAGCGTGCCACCGGCATCGAGCCGCAGCACGGGGTTGGGGTTCAGCTCGGGTATCCGGGCCAGCAGCTGAAGCTGCGCGGCGGCTTCTTCGGCCTGCTCGCGGCGGGCGCGCTCGGCCAGGTAGAGCGCACGCAACGCCGCCGCGTCGGAAGGCAAATCAGTTAACATCTAACAATTATCATCTAACAGAAGGCCCGAAAAGCAGCTTGCCATGGTAGTCGATTTGAGGGAAGGCATGCGTAAGTAAACTATTGTGCGCGACTGCGCTTCCTCAACTGTTAAATGTTACCTGTTAAATGACCTCATAGCTCCTTGCGCAGGCGAGCCACCGGAATGTTGAGCTGCTCGCGGTACTTGGCCACGGTGCGGCGGGCAATGTTGTAGCCGCGCGCGTTGAGCATCTTCTCCAGCTTGTCGTCGCTCAGGGGCCGCTCCTTGCTCTCCTTGCCGATGAGGTCTTTGAGAATACTCTTCACCTCGCGGCTCGATGCGTCCTCGCCCGAATCGGTGGCAATGCCTTCGGAGAAGAAGTACTTGAGCGGATAAATCCCGAATTCCGTCTGAATGGATTTCGAGTTGGCCACCCGGCTCACCGTCGAAATATCCATGCTAATCATCTGGGCAATATCCTTCAGAATCATCGGCTTGAGCTTGCCCTCGTCGCCTTCCACGAAGAACTCGCGTTGCAGCTCCACAATGGCATTCATGGTGCGCAGCAGCGTGTTCTGGCGCTGCCGGATGGCATCGATAAACCACTTGGCCGAGTCCAGCTTCTGCTTCACGAAGGTCACCGCCTCCTTCATCTTGGTGTCCTTCTTAGCAGCCTTGTCGTAGGTCCGGAACATCTCGGTGTAGGCCGGGCTCACGCGCAGCTCGGGGGCGTTGCGGGCGTTCAGGGTCAGGTTGAACACGCCGTTATCGTTCGTGAGAATGAAGTCGGGCATCAGGTACTGCGTTTTGCCCAGGCCGCTGGGGCCGCTGCCGCCGGGCTTGGGGTTCAGCTTCAGAATCACGCCAATGGCCTCCTTCAGCTCATCATCCTCCAAATCCAGCTTCTGCTGAATGCGCGGGTAGTGCTTCTTGCTGAACTCGTCGAACGTGTCGGTCAGAATGCGCTCGGCGTTCACCGTGCTCTCGTCCTGCGGGCGGCGCTCCAGCTGCAGCAGCAGGCACTCGGGCAGGTCGCGGGCGGCAATGCCGGGCGGGTCGAACTGCTGCACCACGCGCAGCACGCCCTCAATCTCGGCCACGCTCACCTCCAGGTTCTGCGAAAAAGCCAGGTCGTTGGCAATGGCCGACAGGTCGCGCCGGATGTAGCCGTCCCCGTCAATCGAGCCGATGAGCTGCTGGCCGATGGCCTCCTGGCGCTCGTCGAGGTCGGCAAAGTGCAGCTGGTCCATCAGCGAATCGAGCAGCGAGCCGCTGGTATCGGCCAGCGGGGTGTCGCGCTCCTCTTCCTCGCCGGGGCCGTCGCCCTGCATCTTGTAGCCGGCAATTTCGTCGTCGTTGAGGTAGTCGCTCAGGTCGAGGTCGGTGTTGTCGGCGGCGGTTTCGCTGTCGGCCGGGCCGTCGTCCTTGGGCATTATTTCGGGTTCCGGCAGCTCGTCGGCCGGCTCGGCATCGTTGCTGCTGCGGTCCTCGTAGTCCTCATCCAGCGTGTTTTCGTCGTTGTCGAGGCTGGCGTCGGGGTCGTCGTCCGAGTCGTCGCTGTCGTCGTCGTCGCGCTCCAGCTCCTCGGAGTCGTCGGGCTCGTCCTCTTCCAGGGCCGGGTTCACCTCCATTTCCTCCTTGATGCGCGTTTCCAGCTCCGCCGTCGGGATTTGCAGCAGCTTGATAAACTGAATCTGCTGCGGGCTGAGCTTTTGGGAAAGGAGCTGTTTGAGGTCGAGGCGTTGCATAAGGACGAAAGTACGGAAAGGCGGGAGCGGTAGTCGTTTTTACTACGGTTCGGCCCGAAAAGTTGACGTAGCGCGGCGGCCGGGTCCCAAAAGCCGGCCGCCCAAAACGAGTTTCAACGCGAAAAGCCCACTACCGGCCAGGGCAGTGGGCTTTTCCGGACAGCGGCGGGTGCCCGCAGTTTGCGGCCCGCCGGCCCGGCCGCTAGGGCTGCACCACCAGGTGCCGGAAGCTGCGGGCCTCGCCCTGCTGCACGAGCAGCGTATACGAGCCCGCCGCCAGGCCCGCCAGCCCCACGCTGGTTTGCCCGCTGGCCAGCGTTTGGGTGCGCACGCTGCGCCCGAGCGCGTCGAGCAGTTGAACGTGGGTGGGGCCGGCCTGGGTGGTATGCACCTCCACCACGCCCTGGGCCGGGTTGGGG
>JALYUH010000315.1 GCA_030853985.1 Bacteroidota bacterium
AGCAGTCAGGGTGGTCTTGCCGTGGTCGACGTGACCGATAGTACCGATGTTTACGTGCGGCTTGGACCGGTCGAAATTTTCTTTAGCCATTGTAAAGAGTAAAAAAGAGGTGGTGAAGTGAATTTGAGGATAAAATCGGAAGCTACACGAAGAAAGCGAGCCTCAGCCCCTACTGAAATAGAAAACTGTGCGTCGCTTGCCTGGGAGAACCGAGCCGTCAACCGGAATAATTCCGATTGCTGGACTTGGGTAATAATCTGAGCCATTTATGGGATTTGAACCCATGACCTCTTCCTTACCAAGGAAGTGCTCTACCACTGAGCTAAAACGGCTTATGCTAAAAAATGAGCGGGAGACGAGGTTCGAACCCGCGACCTGCAGCTTGGAAGGCTGCCGCTCTACCAACTGAGCTACTCCCGCAGATGGCATTCTACTAAAAAATGTGGGGGTAACAGGACTCGAACCTATGAACCCGAAGGAGGTGAGTTACAGTCACCCGCAATTGCCACTATGCGATACCCCCATTTTTGGTGCTTCCCGACCGATTGCCGAGACGCATTTGCCCTTCCGTTGGCTGCTACCGAAGTAGTAGTGTTTCGTAAGGAGTCGCAAAATTAGCGGTTTTTTGACACAAGGCAAGGGATGGAGTAAAAAAAGGTTGTTCTTTTTTTACTCGGTCGGCGGAACTGGCTTCTACATAAGGTTATAAATTGCCTTTAGTTTATCGTCGGTTTCCTTCTCGCGGATGTTTTGGAGCGTGGTTTTGAGGCCGGGGGTGCTGGGGATGAGCAGCGCGAGGCCGTGGTAGGCGCCTAGGCGTACTTCGTAGCGGGGGTAAGTGCGGGCGTAGTCTTCGAGCACTTTCATGCCCTTGTCGCGCTCTACGGGCGGGATGTTGGCCATGAGCGTGCCGAAGGCTTGGAAGTAGCCGTAGAGGTCGGCTTCGGCCACGTCGGGCAGGCGACGCAGGAACCACGGGTACTGGTCGAGGCGGCCGTTGAGGGAGTAGAACTTGGCAATGGCGAGAATGAGCGTACTGCTGCGGGTGTTCTCGATGGCCGCGATTTGCTGCTTAGAGTTGGCTTCGGGCCGTTTGGCCAGGATTTCGATAGCCGCCGCTGACACGAGGATGGAGCTGTCGGCTACGGCCGCGCCGTAGATGTCGCCGTAGCTGCCATCGGGGAAGGCCGATAGGGTTTTGAGGGCCTGTACCCGGACGCGGGAGTTGGGGTCGGTGCTGGCGAGGCGCACGATGTCTTTGCGCATGCCGGTGGGCTCGGGGCCACGGTAGCCGCGCAGGTGCTCAAGGGCTAAGCGGCGCACATTCCAGAATTTGTCGTTGAGGGCGTTGCGCATGAGGCTGCTCACGCTAAGCTGGTCGGTTTTATTCTGAAGTAGGTTCATCACCTCGGCCTTCTGCTGGTAGTTGCGGGCGTGGTAGAACTGGAATAAAAGCTCGTCCTGAGTGCGCTCCTCCTCAATTTGGGCCAGTAGCTGGGTTTCGTTGTCAAATTTCACCAGGGTGGGCTTCGGGCTGGCGGGCAGCTGGAAGGTTTGGTCGGCTTTGGTGATGGTGATGTGGTGCTCAGATTGGCTGTTACCCGCCCAAACGGCTACCGTTACGGGCAGGCGGTACACGGGCTGAAATACGGTATCCTGCACCTGCTGCACACGCAGGTTTACCTGGCCATTGGCATACGTGTGCGAAATGCGTAACTCGGGATGGCCCCGTCGCATGAACCACTGGTCGAAAAACCAGCCCAGGTCTTCACCGGTCGTTTCCTCGAAGGCCGTGCGCAGCTTGGAAATCTCAACGGCCGAGAATTTGTTCTGGATGAGGTAGCGGTTGAGGGAGGCGTAGAAGGCGTCGTCGCCCACGTATTTGCGCAGCATGTGCAGCACGCGCCCGCCCTTGTCGTAGGAGTGGCGGTCGAGCAGGTCCTCGCGGTTGACGTAGCGGTAGCGAATGAGCGGCTCGCGCTTGCTCACGGCCTCTTCGAGGTAGTTGTTAATTTTCAGCTCCTGAATGAGGCTGGCTTCGTCGTCGCCGTACTTGCGTTCGGCCCAGAGGTATTCGGAGTAGTCGGCAAACGACTCGTTCAGTGGCAGGTTGCTCCAGCTTTCGCAGGTCACGTAGTCGCCAAACCACTGGTGGAACAGCTCGTGCGCGATGACAAACTCGCTGGTTTGGTAGTTGGCATCGAGCAGCTCGCGCTTGCTGACCTGCACGAAGCTGCCGAAGGTGGACGCCGTGGTGTTTTCCATGGCCCCGCTGATGTAGTCGCGCACGACCACCTGGGCATATTTGGGCCACGGAAATTCTACGCCCAGCTTTTTGGAGAAGAAATCGAGCATTTCGGGCGTGCGGCCAAATACGGCGCGAGCAGTGCCGGCGTACTGGGGTTCGACGTAGTAATCGAGCGGCTTGCCGTGCCAGGAATCGCTCACCACCGCGAAGTCGCCGACGACCATCGAGGCCAGATAAGGCGCGTGCGGCTCGGTCAGCTTCCAGGTGTCGGTGCGGGTGCCGTCGGAGTTGGCGTGGGAGGCCGTGAGCAGGCCGTTGGAAAGCGTTTTGAACTGGCTTTCCACCGTCATGCTGATTTCTTGGGTCATCCGCTGGTTGGGCTTGTCGATGGTCGGGAACCAGCAGGAGCTGGATTCGGTCTCGCCCTGGGTCCAGATTTGGCGGGGCTTGTTTTTCTCCAAACCCAGCGGGTTGATGAAGTACAGGCCCTTGTCGTTGGTGATGGCGGCCGAACCGCCCTGGGGTAGCTCGTTGGGCTTGGCCACGTACACGATGCGCACTTGGTAGGGCGTGCTGCGCGGGTACGGTTGGTCGAGGGTGATGACGAGCTTGCGGCGGTTGTAGTTGTAATTCAAACCTTTGGTCTTCTTCTCCCCGACCAGCTCTACTTTCTGAATATCGAAGCCCTTCGCATCAAGCACCAACTCGGCCTGCGGGTAGAAGTGCGAGCGCAGCGTGAGGATGGCCGTACCCAGCAGGTGCTGCTTTTTGTAATCGAAGCGGACATCGAGCTTGGTGTCGATGACATCGGTGAGGGTAGTGGCAGTCGGGTTCAGGGGCGCATCGGCCGGCAGCCAGGAGGGCACCGTGAGGCCCGCGGCAACCGGAGCAGGCGCGGGTATCGGCTTTTTGTGCACGGGTGGCCGTGGCGCCCCCTTACCAGCCGATTGTGCCTCGGCTGGCAGGATGTTAAGTAGTAAAAACAGGCCCGCAAGGCTTGGAACCAGATACTTCATGCCAGCAAGTACGGGCGAAAAACGCCTCAATTTCCGAATTAATTTGAGATTTGGCCTACCTTTAACCCCGCTTTACTCCCACCCCCAGCTCTCTTTCATGTTTCAAATCAAGACCAGCGCCAATCAGCAATGGGAAGTGGACTACCGCAGTCCCGACGCGGTGACGCTTAACAGCGAACCCTTTGCCTGGGACATTGCCGACCTGGGAGGCGGGCGCTTTCACGTTCTTTATCAAGGGCGCTCCTTCAATGCGGAGGTGGTGGAGGCCGACTACGCCACCAAAAACATTGTCCTCAAACTAAACGGCCAGCGGGTAGAGATGCAGGCCAAAGACCGGTTCGACCTCCTCCTCGAACGCTTGGGCATGACCAACGCCACCGCTACCAAAGTGAACGAACTGAAAGCCCCCATGCCGGGCCTCATCGTCGACATTCGGGTGCAGCCCGGCCAAACCGTGCAAAAGGGCGACCCGCTGCTGGTGCTGGAAGCCATGAAAATGGAAAACATTCTGAAAGCGCCCGCCGACGGCACCGTGAGCGGTCTGAAAGTGACGCTGCGCGACAACGTGCAGAAAGGCCAGGTGCTGGTGCAGTTCGCTTAGCGCTGCGTAATTCGTTATTTCGCACTTCCTTTTCAACTCAAGTTCAGCAAGATGACAACTGACGAACGGTTCAAGCAATTGGAGGAAGTACTGGTAGCGCTCCTGCGGAAGCAGGACCGCGCGACCGAGGAACTGGCACGCATGCGCGAAGGCCAAAGCGAGCTAAATACGAAAGTTATACGCGTGGAAAACCGGGTAGAACGCGTAGACAATCGCCTCGAGCGCGTGGAGGGCAAGTTGGAAGATGTGAGCCGTAACGTACTGGAGTTGCGGCGCGACACCGAGAAGTATCAGCAAGAAACTACTGCGGGACTAACGCAAATCGTCGAATTAATCCGAGGCCTTAAATAATCAGGCTACCAAGCCAATTTTTACTTTGAAATACAACCGCATCCTCCTCAAGCTCAGCGGCGAAGCGCTGATGGGCCAGCAGCAGTACGGCATCGACGCCGAGCGGCTGATGCAGTACGCCTCCGAGATTAAGTCTGTGGCCGCTACGGGTGTGCAGGTGGCCGTGGTGATTGGCGGCGGCAACATCTACCGCGGCGTGCAGGCCGAAGCCTTCGGGCTCGACCGCGTGCAGGGCGACTACATGGGCATGCTGGCCACGGTCATCAACTCGATGGCGCTGCAAAGCGCCCTGGAGAAGCTGGAAGTGAGCACGCGCCTGCTCTCGGGCCTCACCATTCAGCGGGTGTGCGAGCCCTACATCCGGCGGCGCGCGGTGCGGCACCTAGAAAAGGGCCGGGTGGTGATTTTTGGGGCCGGCATCGGCTCGCCTTATTTCACCACCGACTCGGCGGCTTCGCTACGGGCCATCGAGATTGAGGCCGATGTAGTGCTGAAAGGCACCCGCGTGGACGGCATTTACACGGCCGACCCGGAGAAGGACCCCACGGCCACGCGCTACCCCGAAATCACGTTTGACGAGGTGTTAAGCAAGAATCTAAACGTGATGGACATGACGGCCTTCACGCTCTGCAAGGAGAATAACCTGCCCATCATCGTGTTCGATATGAACACGCCCGGCAACCTAGAGCGCCTACTGAACGGCGAGCCAATGGGCACGCTGGTGAGCGCCGGCGGCACTGGTCCCGGCCGCGATGGCCGCAAGCCCCTCGCCGACCCTGCGCAAAGCCTGCTCCAGCCGCTGGTGGGCAACCAGCCCGAACAAGCGTAAATTCAATGAACAATTATCACTGAACAATGAGCAATTTTGTGGCGGCAAAAACGCCCCGGCTCCGTTCAGGTAATTGCTCATTACTCATTGTTAATTGTTAATTGCTTTTAAGAGATGGACGAAGAAATTCAGTTTTACCTTGATGAGTTGGCCGAGTCGATGGGCAAGGCCTTGGCGCATGTGAACGTGGAAATGAGCCGCATTCGCGCCGGCAGAGCCTCACCGGCGATGCTCGACGGCATACGTGTCGATTACTACGGTACGCCCACTCCCATTGCCCAGATTGCCAACATTACGGCGCCTGATGCCCGCTCGCTGCTCATCAAGCCCTGGGAGAAGAACATGGTAGTCGAGGTGGCCAAAGCAATCAAAAACAGCGACCTGGGCCTGAATCCGGTTTCGGATGCCGATGGGGTGCGGCTGAACATCCCGGCCATGACCGAGGAGCGCCGCCGCGACCTCGTGAAACAGGCTAAAAACGAATCGGAAGCCGGCAAGGTGCGCGTCCGCGGCATTCGCAAGGATGTCAACGAATCGCTGCGCAAGCTGCTGAAGGATGGTGCCTCGGAAGACGCCGTGAAGAGCGCCGAGGAGAAGGTGCAGAAAACCACCGATAGCTACATTGCGGAAGTGGAGAAAACCTTCGGCAAGAAGGAATCGGAGATTATGACCATCTGATTTAGTTCTTTTGAAAAGAGAAAGCCCGGCGAAATTCGTCGGGCTTTTGTTATTCGGGCAGTTGCCGCAGTGTCGCGCAGGGTTTTACTACCTGAGCAACTCGGCTTCGACAGCGGCGGGCACGAGGTAGCGGATGCTAAGGCCCTGGCGCAGGCTTTCGCGGATGTAGGTGGCCGAGATATCGAGCAATGGCGCAGCCATAACCTGGGCGCGGGGAAAGGCGGCCATATCGGGCAGCGGAGTACCAGGGCGCGGGTACACGTAAAGGTCAATTTCGGCCAGCAGGCGGGCCGCTTCCTGCCAGCGCGGGAGGCCGGGCAAGTTATCGCCTCCCATCAGCAGCACGAAATCGGTAGTGGGATGGCGCTGGCGCAGGGCGTCGAGCGTGGCAATGGTGTAGCTGGGGCGCGGCAGGCTGAACTCGATGTCCTCGGCGCGCAGGCGGGGGTTGCCGCCAATGGCGAGTTGCACGAGATGCAGGCGCTCGGCGTCGGGCCGCAGGTCGGCGGCTTGCTTGAAAGGGCTGTGGGGCGATACCACCAACCAGACCTCGGCCAAATCGGTGCGCGTGGCGAAATACTCGGCCAGAATGAGATGGCCAGTGTGCACGGGATTAAACGACCCGAACAGCAGGCCAATACGCGGCCGGGGCAGGCTCTGCTCGCTCACCTACACGATGGAAGGCTCGCCGCTGATGAAGCTGCGCACGAGGTGTTCGGCGTGGTCGCAGGCTTCGTCGAGCTTGTCGTTAACGACGGTCACGTCGAAGCGGTCTTCGAACGCGAGTTCGAAGTTGGCTTTGTATACCCGCGAAGAGATGCTGGATTTGGAGTCGGTGGCGCGGGCGTTGAGACGCTGCTCGAGCACTTCGATGGAAGGCGGACGCACGAAAATAGCCAGTGCGCGGTCCTTGTAAAACTCCTTGATGCTAAGGCCACCCTTCACATCAACATCGAGAATGGCGTGCTTGCCGGTGGACCAAATACGCTCAATTTCAGACTTGAGGGTACCGTAGAAGGCGCCTTCGTACACTTCCTCCCACTCGACAAACTCGTTGTGGCGAATTTTATCCTGGAAGTCCTGAACGGAAATGAAGTGGTAGTCTTTGCCATTGACTTCGGCGCGCCCGCGGCGGTCGCGGGTGCAGGCCGAGATGGAAAAGCTTAGCTCGGGCAACCGGTCCATGAGGCGGTGCACGATGGTAGTTTTGCCAGCTCCGGAGGGGGCCGAAAACACGATGATTTTGCCTTGCATCGCGCAAAGCTAGCCAGAAGTAGCCGGAATTAGGCCACCTCGACCCCTACACGGGCCATAATTGACTGGTGCAGGCTGGCCGGAATGGGGCGGCGCGTAACGCGCTGGTTGAGGAAACCAATGAATACCCGCTGTTTCTTAATATCGTCGAAGCAGGGCGAGCAGTCGGTGGCGTGGTCGTAGAGATAATCCTCGTCGGCCTCGGTTACGGCGTGTCCCTCGATGAGCTGGTCTAGTACAGTATTCACTCGTTCGCAGTCGGGGCCATTATCTGGGGGAACGGTTGCAATGGGAGCCGACATGTTGGTTTTTGTAGTAGCGGATTGTGCCATAATTGAAAATTGCCAAGGAAAGGAGTGAATAACAGCGCCGTGCACGACCGTTGAAGCAGCCGTGTTGCTGACGTTAATTATTATCGGCCTCGGTTAGTTCCGTCTCGTCGTCTATTGCATCATTACCATATCCCATTGACTGGGCATATTTCTCCAACTTATCCTTGAGGAAATTGCGGGCCCGGTGCAGCCGCGAACGTACCGTACCAATCGGAATATCAAGCACTTTAGCCATTTCCTCGTAGGTAAAACCTTCGAGGTCGCAGAGGATGATGACGGTGCGAAAATCGACCGGCAAAGAATTTAGTGCACTGGCTACCTCATCACCAATCAGGTCGCGGGTGGACTGCTGGCGCATGTCGGACGAGGAAGCTCCAAGCTCGCCCTCGGCTTCTACGTCATCGGGATTATAA
>JALYUH010000340.1 GCA_030853985.1 Bacteroidota bacterium
GCGCAGGGCGGCGGGCACGTCGGGCGCGTGGGCCAGAGCGGCAAGCGTGTGAGCCACCAGGCGGTGCAGGGGCGAATCCACGCCCAGCTCATCGAAGGTGCAAATGGCGCGGCCCTGGCCCAGCAGGCCGCGCCCCAGCGTGGGGGCCAGCTCGATGCGCCCGCGCAAGCTGGCCAGCTCGGCTTCCTGCGTTTGGAAGGTGCGCGGCAGGCCGGTGCGCAGCCGGCGGCGGGTGCCGTGCAGCAGCACTTGGGCTAGCAGCGCCATTGGTTTGGCAAAGGGCGTGGCCTCGCTGGCTTGCAGCACGGCCGGCTCGGGCAGCCGGTTCCAGGCGTAGCACAGGAAGTAGTAGAGGGTGGGCAGGGGTATCATCACGCCAGCAGCTTGCGCAGCTGCGCGGCGGCCGTGGCGGGCTGCTCGCGCCAATAGTCGGCCAGCAGCGGGCCGATTTCCTGCTCGAAAATTAGGCGCAGCCACGCGGCAGTTTCGGCCGGCTGGACGGGCGGCTGGCAGAAGTAGCTGGGGCCGATTTCGAAATCCGGCCCCAGCTCCGGGTCGTCGGCGATGGTTTGGTTGAGGGCGGCCATGCGGGTGCATAGCTGCTCGATGAGCGCCGCTGGCACCTGCCGCGCCGCCAGCAGCTGCCGCAGTGGCGGCCCGAACTGCGGCCCCAGCGCCACGAAAGCGAAACGGCGGCGCAGGGCATAGTCGAGCGGGCTCAGCGAGCGGTCGGCCAGGTTGAGGGTGCCGATGACGTACAGATTCTCGGGTACGAAAAAGCGCGGGGCCTCGGCCGGGGCGTAGGGCAGGCGCAGAGCATGGGCGGGGCCGCGCTTATCGGCCTCCAGCAGCAGCAGCAGCTCGCCGAAGATGCGCGGCACGTTGCCCCGGTTCACCTCATCAATGAGCAGAAAGTAGGGCCGGCCGGGGTCGGCGGCGGCGCGCTGGCAGAGGAGCGGCAGCACGCCGGGCACGAGGTGGAAGCGCCCCTGCGCATCGGGCCGGAAGCCCAGCATGAAATCCTCGTAGCCATAGCTCGGGTGAAACTGTACCAGCTCGATGCGGCTTTCGTCGCGCGCGCCCAGTAGCAGCCAGGCCAGCCGCCGCGCCAGAAACGTTTTGCCGGTGCCGGGCGGCCCTTGTAGCAGCAGGTTGCGCCGGCGCTGCAAGCCGGCCAGCGCGGCATCCAGTTCGGCTTCGCTGCTGAAAAGCTCGGCCAGCGCTTCAGCCCGCGCGTAGGGCGCGGCGTTGTAGGCGGCCACGGGCTCAGCCACGGCGGTGGGTTTTGGCGGGCTTTCGGCCACGGGGGGGAGGCCGGTGTAAAGGTCTTCGGCTTGCTGCTGGTCGGTTTCCTCGCCGTCGGTGGCCGAGCCGGGGGTGAGCACCGGCCGCCGCGTGCTGATGGTGAAGTCCAGCTTTTCGAGCACCGCGTTGGTGGGCGCGCCGGCCGAGCGGGGCCAGCGGGCGGCGGGGTTGCCGGTGGCCAGGCGGTAAGCGCGCTCGGCCACGGCGCGGGGTGGGTAGCGACGGCCCCGGTACACCAGCTCGTACACGGTGCCGGGCGGCAGGGGGCGGCCTTCGCGCGCCAGTTGCTTTAGGGCGCGCAGCACGTGCTCGCGGGTGAGCAGGGCCGGGGCCGGCACGGCAGAAGCAAAAACAGGAGCAGCAGACATGGCGGGCAAGGTAGCGCCCACAAGGCAAATGCGGGGCATAAAAAAAGTCTCCCGGCCGGGCCGGGAGACTTTTCAAATAGGCAAAAACGTCATCAAATGAGCTACCCATTTGGTGCGGAAGCCCTATCAAATGATACCGCTAACGACGACTAGGGCGCGACCGTGAAGGTGCGGGTAACCGAGTTGAACTGGCCGGGAATTATGGTGCTGCTGGCATCAACCAGCTCCAGCTTCACGGTGTTTTCGCCGGCGGGCAGGCCCTCCATCATGTAGGGCAGCCACTTATCAAGCATGAACTCGGTGCCGTTGATGGTGGCGCGCACGCGGTTGCCACCGGGCTCCAGCGTGGTGTTCACGAGGTAAAAATCGAGCATGATGCGACGAGCATCGGCCCCCGCGTACGTGTCCTTCGGGCGGCTGTAGAACAGGGCCGGCGCTTTGGTATCGAAGGCCGGGGTGCCGGGCGCGGCCTTGCCCACGGTCACCACGCGCAGGTCGTAGGCCCCGCGGTGCTTGAGGCTTTCGTGGTAGGAGCGCGACAGGAACGACAGAATGACGTGCTGGCCGTCGGCCACGGGCTTGCTGAACTGGGTTTCGTAGTGCGCCGTGTAGGGCTCGTTGTCAATGATGTTGTGGATGTGCTGGCCCTTCATCGAGTTGGCCATCTGGGCCATGTGCGGGCCACCGCTCATTTTGGTGAGCTGGAAGTTGGTGATTTGGTAGTTAAAGGCCACGTCGCCGCTGGGAATGGTAGCCCCGGCAATGGGCGCGCGCAGCTGCATCTGGGCTTCGGGGAATTTGGGCGAGTCGCTGAACGGGGTCAGGCGGATGCCGTTCGATTCCATTGCTTCGTTGCTGGCCACCGTGCGGGCAGCGGGGCTATTGTTGCCGGCCGTGGCGCTAACCTCGGTCGCGGGCTTACTCGATTCGCAGCTTGCCAAAGCGCCGACAGTCAGGGTAGTGCTGCATAGCAGCCACAGAGAACGTTTCATATGTAACAGGTCAAAAAAAGAAAGATAGTATTATTTAGAAAGCAAAGGCACAATTAACGCACTTACGTAATAGGGCCGGTGCGGGGTTTTGCTTAACTTGCGTCGTTACCCACCGCCGAAGCATATCGGCCTCAAAGTAAATCCAAAATTTTTTATGCAAGACCAACTCCTTGACCATATCCCCTCGCTTGACCTCGCCGACTTCCGCTCGGGCGACCCCGAGCGCAAGGCCCGTTTCGTGCAGCAGCTCGGCGAGGCTTACCAAAGCATTGGCTTTGTGGCCCTGAAAAACCACGGCCTGAACGACGAGCAAACCAAACAATTGTACGCCGATGTGCAGGCCTTTTTCCAGCTGCCCGACGCCGCCAAGCAGCGCTACGAAAACCCCGAGCTGGCCGGCCAGCGCGGCTACATCAGCAAGGGCAAGGAGCACGCCAAGGGCCGCAACACCGGCGACCTAAAGGAGTTTTACCACGTGGGCCAGGAGGTGGAAACTGAAGACCCCATCAAAAACGAATACCCCGCTAACATCTGGCCCGAAGAAGTACCCGGCTTCCAGAAAAGCACTTTCCTGGCTTACCGCACGCTCGAAAGTGCCGGCCAGGACGTGCTGCGCGCCATTGCCCTGTACCTGCACCTGCCCGAAAACTACTTCGACGACAAGGTGAAACACGGCAACAGCATCCTGCGCCCCATTCACTACTTTCCCATCGAAGACCCGGACGCGGTGCCGGCCGACGCTGTGCGCGCCGCCGAGCACGGCGACATCAACCTGATTACCTTGCTGATGGGGGCCAGCGCCGACGGCCTGCAGGTGAAGCGCCGCGACGGCAAATGGATTGCCATTACGGCCCTGCCCGACCAGATTGTGGTGAACGTGGGCGACATGCTCCAGCGCCTCACCAACGGCGTGTTGAAATCCACCATTCACCGGGTGGTGAACCCGGCCCGCGAGAAAATGAACACCTCGCGCTTCAGCATTCCGTTCTTCATGCACCCGCGCTCGGAAATGAGCCTGGCCGCCCTGGCGCACTGCGTAACGCCCGAAAACCCCAAGAAGGAGGCCGACATCACGGCTGGCGAGTTCCTGAACGAGCGCCTGATTGAGCTGGGTTTGAAGAAGAAGTAAGGAAATGGTGGCTGTGTCATGCAGAGCGTAGCGAAGCATCTTTACCGCTCAATGCAATCCAATCGATTGGTTTACTTTCTCGGTAAAGATGCTTCGCTACGCTCTGCATGACCCTACTGCCCCCCAATAATTCTGCCCCGCACCCCGCCGCCGTACCCGTTTCGCTCGCGCCGCCCCCCCGGCGCTCGGGCAAGCGGACGCGGCGGGTGCGGGGCATTATTTTTCTGAAAGATGTGGCCGGGCTCTCGCTCACGGCCTTTGGCGGGCCGCAGGCGCACCTGGCCATGTTTTTCCGGCTGCTGGTGGAGAGGCGCCGCTACATTACCGCCGCCGAGCTGCTGGAGCTGCAGGCCCTGTGCGCGCTGCTGCCGGGCCCAACTTCGACGCAGACCATCACGGTTATCGGCTTCCGGCTGGGCGGGCCAAATCTAGCCTACCTCACGCTGCTGGTGTGGATGCTGCCGGCCGTGGTGCTGATGACGCTAGCCGCCCTCACCCTTAACCACCTCGACCCGCTGCGGCTGGCGGCGCTGGTGCAGTTTGTGCAGCCGGTGGCGGTGGGCTTCGTGGCGTTTTCGGCCTATAAAATTTCGGAGAAGGTTATTCATACCAAAACTTCGGTGGCGCTGCTGGTGGCGGCGGCCATGCTGGCCTACTTTTTCCAGCTGCCCTGGATGCTGCCGCTGCTGCTGCTGGCCGGCGGGGCCGTTACCACGGTGCGCTACCGCAAGCACGCCATTGTGCAGGAAAAGAAGCCGTTGCGGGTGGAGTGGGCCAACTTTTTTCTGTGGTTTGGCACGCTGGTGGGGGCGGCGGCGCTGGGCTACTTCACCCATTCGCTGCCGGTGCGGCTGTTCGAGAATTTCTACCGCAACGGCTCGCTGGTGTTTGGCGGCGGGCAGGTGCTGGCCCCGCTGCTGTTTGCCGAGTTCGTGAAATCCAAGCACTACCTCACGGGGCCGGAGTTTCTGTCGGGCCTGGGGCTGGTGCAGGCCATGCCGGGGCCGAATTTCTCGATTGCGGCCTACATCGGGGCGCTGGCCATGCGGCCGGCGGGCGGCACCGGCATGCAGGTGCTGGGTGCCGTGGTGGGCGCGGCGGGCATTTTCCTGCCCGGTACCTTCCTCATCTTCTTCGTTATCCGGTTCTGGGACCGGCTGCGGCAGTACCGCGTGGTGCAGGCCTCGCTGGAGGGCATCAACGCCGTGAGCGCCGGGCTGGTGTGCGCGGCCACCTTCCTGCTCTACCACCCGCTGCCCGACCGGCTGCTGGCGCTGCCCTTCCACCTGCGCCTGGGTCCCATCGATTCGCTGCCCCTGAACCCGCTGCTGGTGGGGGCCACGTTTCTGCTGCTGCTCTGGGAAAAGGTGCCGAGCGTGCTCATTATTCTGGCCGCGCTATTAGTGGGCGCGGTGCTGTAACCCATTGGATGGTTGCGGGCTAACGCGCGGCCAGGTAGGCCTCCCGGGCTTGCTGTAGCTCGGCTACTAGGCCGTCGCGCTGGGCCAGCAAGGCCTGGCCCACGGCCGGCGACCGCCGAAACAGCCGGGCCGCCCGCAGCCGCCGCAGCCGGGCCGAGAGCGTGCTCCAGTAGTTCAGGGCATAGAAACCAGTGAGGGGCAGGCTCAGGCCGTAGAGCAGCGTCAGGCGCCAGTCGTGGGTGAGCCAGTGCTGCACGGCGGTAATTTGCAGGGCGTAGGCCAGCGGAAAGGTAAGCATGCCCACCACCAGCATAATGGGGGCCACAAACCCGATATCATCGGTCGCACGCTTGGCCACGGCCGAGGGCAGGATGTAGGGCAAGTAGTTGTTGATGACCCCATACAGCCACACCGGCGCGCCCAGCACCAGGTTCAGCAGCCCCACGATGGAGCCGCGGCGCTGGTCGTCGAGGGCCTCGTCGCTGAGACCGTGGCGGTGCAGCTCGGCGAGGTAGTTGTCGAAACGGCTGCGGGCGGCGGCCAGCCGCGCGGGAAAATGCTTTTCGGCCCAGGGCAGGGCGTTGAACAAGACGCGGCTCAGCTGGAAATTGTCGTAGAGCGTGTTGGGGTCATCATCGGGGTTGAGATGGTCGCCGAAGGTGCGCTCAACCTGCTGCACGAAGACATCCTCGGCCGCGTCGCGGCTGATGACGAGCCGCCGCTCCAGCGCCACCCGAATGGCTTCGGTGAGCTGGTCGGCGGCCTCATCGGGGTCGGCGGCGTAGGCCGCGGCATAGTCGGCCACCCGAATGGGTGGGGCCACGTTCAGCAATACGTCCGAGCGGAACCGGCTGGGGTCGAAGTAGTTGGTGCCTACCGGTACTACTTGCAGGCCCAGCTTGAACTGGTGGCGGGCCTCGGCCCCCAGGGCAATGCGGGCGGCTCCGGTTTTGAGGGGGCGCAGGCGGCGCTCGCTCACGCTGGTGCCCTCCGGGAAAATCATGATAGTGCCGCCCTGGCCCAGGTAGTCGTAGCAGCGGCCGAAGCTGGCCTCGTTCTGGGCGGCGCGCTGCTCGGGCGTGGCCACACCGCCGGTGCCGGTATCCTGGGCCCGGTAGATGGGAATGGAGTTACCCGAGCGCATAATAGCGCGCAAAACGGGATTTTGAAAGAACGTGCTCTTGGCCAGAAAGGCGATGGGCTGGCGGCGGTTCACGGCGGCCAGCAGCGGGTCCATCAGCGTATTGGGGTGGTTGCCGGCCAGCAGCAGTGGGCCGGGTAAGTGCATCCGTTCGGGGTGGCGCACCTCAATGCGGCGGAAAAATACCCGCAACGCCACCTGTACCAGCGGCTTCATCACAGTATAAAAGAGCATGGGGCGGCATACGTAAAGGCCCGAAGATAGGCCGACGCCCCCAAACGAAACGCCGCCGCCCCCGGTATGGGAACGGCGGCGGCGGGGCAGTGCTGCCCGGCATGATTACTTCCTGCGCTTGGCGGCCTTCTCTTTTACTTTGGCGCGCTGCTCGGTCAGTTTCTCTTTCATCTTGGCTTTTTTCTCGGCCAACTCCTCCATCTTCTTACGCTTGCCGGGGTGCAGGGCATCGAAGAGCTGAATTTTGGCGATGCTGTCGGCCGCCATTATTTCGCTGCGCGAGGTGATGCGGCCGGAGAGCGACACATGGTCGCCTTCCATCATCTGAGCGGTGGTGCCGTCGGTACCTGTAACCAAGCCGGCCGGGGTGATGATGGTGCCATTAGTGAGTTTTTTATCGGCGATGAGCGGGTTGTTGATGCCCAGCTCGGTGAGGACCACGCGGCCCTTCATCATCGAAAGGCCATCCTTGATGCCTTCGGCCTTGGCGGGCGCGGGGCGGCCAGGTACGGCGCGGGAATTGGGCGCTACGCGGCCGGGGGAGGCGGGCTGGGCCTGGGCTGCGGCCGAACCGAAAAGCACAACGAAAAGAAAGCTATAGAACGAAAAGGGGGTCTTCATGGAAAAATGAAAAACTAGTTCGGAAGGAAACAATAGAAAACCTTGTTTCAAAGCAAATATATTGTATTTAGCACTACCGTGCGAAGGGTGGCTAACTGGCAAATGCAAAATCGGGGCCAGCTTTTGCAGCGTACAATAATTAACTTTCACCGGGATACTTCCGTTCAACAGCTGCTGGCGAGCGGCGGCAGCCGGGTTCACTGATTAGGGCTACCTACGGGTGTTGCGGACTAATGGGTTGGCCGCCCGGCCCTCATTCAAAATAGAAAAAGCTGTTTCTATAAATTCTGCACAAAGTGGACTACAAAGACTATTACAACGTGCTGGGCCTGGAGAAAACCGCCACCCCCGAGCAAATCAAGAAAGCCTACCGCAAGCTGGCCCGCCAGCACCACCCCGACGTGAACCCCAACGACCAGGGCGCGGAGCAGAAATTCAAGGAAATCAACGAGGCCAACGAGGTGCTCAGCGACCCCGAGAAGCGGAAGAAGTACGACCAGTTCGGGGCCGATTTCCAGCGCTACCAGCAGCAGCCCGGCGGTGGCGCGGGCCGCGCCGGCCAGCCCGGTGGCGGATTCGACTGGAGCCAGTACACGCAGGGCCAGGGCCAGGGCGGGGGCAACCCATTTGGGGAGGGCGAGGACTTTTCAGACTTCTTCGGCTCGCTGTTCGGCAACATGGGGGGCGGCGGCGGGCGCACCAGCCGGCCGGCCGCCGGCCCCGACTACCAGGCCGAGCTGGAATTGAGCCTGGAGGAAGCCTACCAGGGCGGCCCGCGCACCATTACCGTAAACGGCAAAAACCTGCGCCTCACCATTGCGCCGGGCGTGGCCGATGGTCAGAGCATCCGGCTGCGCGACCAGGGCGGTGTCGGCCGCAACGGCGGCCCCAGCGGCGCGCTGCTCATCACGCTGCGCATCCGGCCCGAGGCCCGCTATGCCCGCACCGGCGACGACCTCACGCAGGACGTGCCCGTAAGCGTGTACAAGGCCCTACTGGGCGGCGAGCAAACGGTGGAAACGCTTAGTGGCCCGGTTAAAATCAAGCTCAAGCCCGAAACGGCCAACGGTACCCGCCTGCGCCTGCGCGGCAAGGGCTTCCCGGTGTATAAAAAAGAAGGCCAGTTCGGCGACCTTTACCTGCGCCTGACCCTGACGCTGCCCCAAAACCTCACCGAGCCCGAAAAAGAATTGATTCAGCAGCTGGCCGCCCTGCGCTCTGCCGAGTAGGAACCCGAAGCTTAACCCGTAATTCCGCACCCATGGAAATGCACGTTCTCACCCTCACTTTTCAGGAATGCTCGGCGCGCTACGGCTTGGCCCCGGCCGCGCTACGCGAGTTTTTGCGGGCTGGCCTGCTGCGCGCCGCGCCCGCGCCCGAAACCGTCATCATCGACGAGCCCGACGACCTGCCGCGCCTCGCCCGCCTGCACCACGAGCTGGGCTTGGCCCCCGAGGCGCTCGACATCATTTTGGCCATGCGGCAGCGGCTGGTGCATCTGCAAGCCACGCTGGCCCGCGAAACGGCCCGGGCGCGGCAGCTGGAAAATTTCCTGCTGGGTGGCGGAGAAGTATTGAATGTGGAGGGGTGAATGGTGAGTTAATGCGGTTAGATTCACCCGGTAGGCCAACTCTCGCTATGCTGCAACTCCCCTACGCCACGGCCAGCGCCAGCGCCAGCCCGGCCGCCGTAGCCGCCAGCTTGGGCCAGTTGAGCCGGTGCTCGGGGCTGGTTTCGAAGAGAATGGTGGTGGATACGTGCAGGAAATTGCCCGCCACCAGCCCCAGCAGCGCCGCGTACCAGCCGCTGCTCAGCAGTTGGCTTAGCGCCACGTAGTTGCTGAAAACGATGCCCACCGGCGAGGCCAGCGCGAACACCAGCAGGCCGGGCCACACCCGCCGGAAGCTGCCCAGCCGCAGCCGCAGCAGCGTGGCCAGCGCAAACGCGGCCGGCATGTTGTGCAGCGCCACGCCCACCACAATGGCGTAAAAATTCTGGCTTACCTGGCCCACCTCCGGGCTGTGTACCAGGATGCTGCCCTCCAAAAACGAGTGCACCACCAGCGCCGCCAGCAGCAGAAACGGCACCCGGCCCACGCCCTCGTGCGCACTATGGGCGGGTTCGTGGTGCACGTGCCCGTGCTCGACACCCTGCGACAGCACTTCCAGCAGCAACTGCCCAAAAAACCCCGCCAGCACCCAGTAGCCCACCCGCGTGGGGTGCTCGGGCAGCAGCTGCAAGGCCTCGGGCAGAATGTGCGTAACCGTGAGCGTGAACAGATACGCCCCGCTAAAGGCCAGCAGCGGCTTTAGCCACTGCCCGCCGCGCGCCACCGGTACCCACGCCGCCGCCGCGCCCGCGCCCAACACCGTAAGCAGCAGCAAAAAAATGGCAAAACCCATAAAGTTGTAATCAGAAACGAGGTAAGTGGAAGAACCTACTACCGGAAAAGCCATCCATAGTTCAGCTTACTGCCGACCTCGGCGGTATGGAGAAGACGCAAAGTGGCAGCTTTGCGACCGCCGTACGG
>JALYUH010000343.1 GCA_030853985.1 Bacteroidota bacterium
CGCAGGGCGTGGGGGAAGGGCAAGGCATTGCTGAAGGGCTTTTTTACGTCCGTATCTTTGGAGTTCTGTCGGGCTGGCACTGCGTTTGTCTTAGCCCGGGCTGCGTTACTTTTTGTTAGCCTTATGAATCGCCGCTGGCTCGTTCTTACTCCCGCAATTGCGTTGTTGCTGGCTGCGGCCGTGCCGGCGCTGGGCCCCGGCGATGCCGTGCGCAGCATCCCGCAATCGAGCTTCGGCAAAGGCGAAACCATTAAGTACACGGTGCATTACGGCCTGCTCAACGGCGGCGAGGCCACCGTGGAAACCGGCGGCAGCCTGGAGCGTTTTAACGGCCGCCCCTGCTACCGGGCTTCGGTGAGCGGCAAAACCACTGGCTCGTTCGACTTCTTCCTGCGCATCCGCGACCAGTGGAAGGCCCTTATCGACACGACCAGCATTCTGCCCCTGCGCGCCCAGCGCGAAATTGCTGAAAAGAACTACCGCAAGCGCGAAACCGTGGATTTCGACCAGCTGCACGATATGGCCGAAGTAACCGACCACACCCACGAAAACGCCCGCACCAGCGTGAAGGTGGCCAACAATACCCTGGAGCTGGTGAGCGGCTTCTACTACCTGCGCACGCTCAACTTCGACCGCATGAAGGTGGGCGACGTGGTGCGCGTGCCGGGTTATTTCGATGGCGACAACTTCATGCTCGACATCGTATTCAAGGGCCGCGAGGTGGTGGAAACCAAGGCTGGCGACGTGCGCGCCTTCAAGCTGGTGCCGCGCATGCCCAACAACAAGCTGTTTCGGGGCGAAAACGCCATATCGGTATATTTCTCCGACGACCGCAACAAGATTCCGGTGCTGTTTCAGGCCGAGATGTTCGTAGGCACCGTGAAAGTGGACATGGTGCGCTACCAGGGCCTGCGCTGGAAGCTGAACATGGTGAACTAACCTGCTCCATTTGGCACCGTTCACGTGTTGCCCCGCCGTACTTTAGCGGCCGGGATGCAGGTGTCGGTTCAAGCGTTTATCGTGCAGTTTTCGACCGTGCCGCTGGTTGGGGCGTGCGTGGTGGGCTTGCTGCGATATGGCCGGCTGCAAGCGGCCCAGCGCTATTTGGCGTGGCTGTCGTGGCTGGCGCTGCTGGTTACGGCCGTGGCCCTGTGGTTCTCGTCGCACCACCGGCCCAACCTGTTTTTGGCGCCCATCGATACCGCCATCGAGCTCACGCTGCTGGCCATGATGTACCGCCGGGCGCTATGGCCATTGGCCATCGCTCGCTACGTGCCGCTGGGCATCGGCGTGTTTTTGCTGGGTTCGGCCCTTACGTATGTGCCCCAGCTCAACACGGTGCAGTTCAGTCCCGTACAGCATTTTATCGAGAGCCTGGCCGTACTGGCCCTGGCCGGTGCATACCTGTGGCAGTTGCTGCAACCGCCCCTGACGCTGGCCCCACTGGAGCGGGAGCCCATGTTCTGGGTATCGGCCGGGGCCACCCTCTACTTTGCCGGCAACTGCCTGATTTTCCTCACCAGCAACCTCATTCTGCTGTACTCGCAGGAGCTGAGTCTCGACGTCTGGACCGTTCATGCCCTGCTGTATTCGTTTCTGAACTGCTTCTACATCGTGGCGCTGGCCGTTACCCCGCAGCTGCCCGCATCCGACGTCACACAATCGTAACACCCCACCCGCCGTGGATGGCGGTACTTTTGCGCAAACATTGCTCCGCTTCACCTAAGCCCCAACGCCGTGACTGCCGCCAAAACGCCCGTGTACAAGATTCTCGTGGTTGATGACGACCCCGATATCGTGGAGCTGCTGGAGTTCAACCTGAAGAAGGAAGGCTACCAGACCGCCTCGGCCCCCGACGGCCGCAAGGCCCTGGAAGTGGCCGCCGATTTCCACCCCGACATCATCCTGCTCGACGTGATGATGCCCCACCTCGACGGCATCGCGACCTGCCGCCTGCTGCGCGAAAACCCCAAATTCCAAGACACCTACATCCTGTTCCTCACGGCCCGCGCCGAGGAGTTCTCCGAAGTAGCCGCCTTCGAGGCCGGGGCCGACGACTTCATCGCCAAGCCCATCAAGCCGCGCGCCCTGCTCGGCCGCCTGGCCGCCGTAAAGCGCCGCGACCAGGACCCCCACGCGGCAGTAGATGCCATCGACATCAACGGCCTGCGCATCGACCGCACGGCGTTTGCCGTGTACCAGGACGGCAAAAAAATCAGCCTCCCCAAGAAGGAGTTCGAGCTGCTGGCTTTCCTGGCCGCCTCGCCCCACAAGGTGTTCAACCGCGAGGAGCTGCTTCAGAATATCTGGGGCAACGACGTGTTCGTGCTGGCCCGCACCGTGGACGTGCACGTGCGCAAAGTGCGCGAAAAAGTGGGCGACCACCACATTCAGACCATTAAGGGCGTGGGTTACAAGTTCAACGCCGACTAAAATCCGTGAACAGCTAGCAGTCAACAATGAGCAATAGTCAATGCGGCTATTGCTCATTTTCTTTACCTTCCAATCCACCTTCTCTTGCGCTGAATAATTGCTCATTGTTCACTGCTAATTGCTCACTGCTTCATGAATTTCTCCTCCCGCACCATTGCCGTTTTTATTGCGCTGCTGGTGGCGGCCGTGCTCACGACCTACGCGCGCATCGCGCCGACCCTGCCCTTCCGGGAGGCCTTTCTGGCGGCAGGCATCACGGTAGCCGCTTGCTTTCTGCTGGTCTATTTGTCGTTTGAAGCGCTGCTGTTTCGTGAAATCAACGGCGTGTATGCGGGGCTCGAAAACATCAAACGCAAGGAGTTCAAGAAGCTCAGCAACAAGTTCCTGTTCCGGCCCGAGCCGGTGAAGCGCGTGCGCGACGAAATTCTGCAAATGGCCGAGCGTCGCCAGCAGGAGCTCGATGAGCTGGTGCGCCTGCAGGCCCTGCGCCGCGAGTTTCTGGCCGACGTTTCGCACGAGCTCAAAACACCGCTGTTTGCTGCCCAGGGATTTGTGCACACCATTCTCGATGACGAGGACGACGAAATCGACCTGGCCACGCGCCGCAAGTTCCTGCGCAAAGCCGCCACCAGTCTCGACACCCTCGATGCCCTGGTGCAGGACCTTGTGACCATCGCCCAGCTCGAAAAAGGCGTGGTGCGCATGCGCCGCCAGCGCTTCGATTTGATTGTGCTGGTGCGTGAAATTTTCGAGCTGCTGGAGCAGCAGGCCGACCGGCGCGGCACCCGCCTGGAGCTGTTCCCGCCCGGCCTGCCCGCCACCGGCCTACCGGTGATTGCTGACCGCAACCGCATCCGCCAAGTACTGGTCAATCTCATTGACAACGCCATCAAGTATGGCCGCGACCAGGGCCGCGTGGTAGTATCGCTCATCGAAGGCGGCCGCACGGTGCGCATTGCCGTGCGCGACGACGGCGCGGGTATTGCTCCCGAGCACCAAGCGCGCATCTTCGAGCGGTTTTATCGAATTGACAAGAGCCGTTCGCGCGAGTCTGGCGGCTCGGGGCTGGGCCTAGCCATCAGCAAGCACATTGTGGAGGCGCACAAGTCTACTATCCACGTAAAAAGCACCGTGGGCGAAGGCACCACGCTGGAATTCAAGCTGAACAAGCCCAAAACCGGCCTGGTGGCAGGCGCGGCGTGAGGCCGTCGTACCTTTGCGGCCTCTTATGAAGCTTCCTGATTTTTCCGACCTCGTTATTTTTGAGAACGACGATTACCTCGTCGTCAACAAGCCCCCATTTCTGGCCACGCTCGACGAACGGGTGGGTGGCGCGCCCAACATGTTGCGCCTGGCCCGCGAGCAGCACGACGATATTCAGGCCGCCCACCGGCTCGACCGTGAAACCAGCGGTGCGCTGGCTTTCGCCAAAAACCCGGCCGCCTACCGCCATCTGGCCATGCAGTTCGAAAACCGGGAGGTGAAAAAGCAGTACCACGCCGTGGTGTGGGGTGCCCCGCAACTAACCGACGAAGTGGTGACGCGCAACATCGAGACCACCAGCCGCGGCAAGGCCCGCCTCGCCTACAAGGGCAAGGCCGCTGAAACCCGCTTCACCACCCTCGAAACCTACGCCCGCCACGCCCTGATGCTGTGCGAACCCGTAACGGGCCGCATGCACCAGATTCGTCTGCACCTGATGTACCTGCAGGCCCCCATCGTAGGCGACAAGGACTACGGCGGGGAGGATTTCTTTCTGTCGTCGCTCAAGAAGAAGTTCAATATGAAGGAAGGCCAGGAAGAGCAGCCCTTCATTAAGCGCTTTGCCCTGCACGCCCTGCGCCTGCAATTCACGGGCCTGAACGGCGAAGAAATCAGCGTGGAAGCCCCCTATCCGAAGGATTTCCGGGTGCTGGTGGAGGTGCTGGGGCAGAACCGCTAGGCGCGGGGGCCACGGGCAAACGGGTGATTCTCAGAAAAACTACTGTATCGCGTTTGCCTATTTGCCCATAAATCAGTACCTTTGTGTCCGTTTTTCCCGGAGTCCAAGCGGCTCCGCACTCTTATTCAATAGTTTAGCATACCTTTTTTTCGACTCATGGACCACCTGAGCTTCAAGACGACCCACGTCAGCAAGGCCAACGCCCAGAAGAGCTGGGTTATCATCGACGCCAGCGTCGCCCCTCTGGGCCGCGTTTGCTCGCAGATTGCCAACATTCTGCGCGGCAAGCACAAGCCTTCGTTCACGCCCAACGCTGATTGCGGTGACAATGTCATCGTCCTCAACGCTGACAACCTGCG
>JALYUH010000344.1 GCA_030853985.1 Bacteroidota bacterium
CGTCAACGCGCATCCGGCGGGCGCTGAGGCCGGCCCGGTGCCGATGCAGGACATCGTGCACGCAGCTCAGCACCGACAGCGGCTGCCGCTTCAGGGCCTTGGCGTGGTTTTCGAAGCGAGCCAGCAGCAGCAGCTGGTCGACGAGGTGGGTGAGGCGGTCGATTTCGAGAATGCCCAAGTTGATGTTTTCGACGTACTCGGGCACCGTGCGGGGCTTGCGCACCAGTACTTCGAGCGTGCCCTTGAGCACGGCCAGCGGCGTGCGCAGCTCGTGCGAGGCATCGGCGGTGAACTGCTTTTCGCGGGCCACGGCCTGCTCGATGCGGCCCAGCAGGCCGTTGATGGCGCTGGCCAGGGTGTGCAGCTCGTCGGGGCGCGGGGGCAGGGCAATGCGCTCGGCCAGGTTGCTGCGCGTGATGCGGTTGGTGGTAGCCGTGATGGCCGCGATGGGCGCAATGCTGCGCCCGGCCAAACCCCGCGCCAGCCCAAACAGTACCAGCAGCACCAGCGGATACGAAAGCAGCAGCACCCCGCCCAGGCTGCCCAGCACGTGCTGGGCCGCCTCCGACGACACGGCCGCCACCAGGTAGCCCACCGTGGTGCCCGCCCGCCGAATGGGCTCCTGCACCTGCCGGATGGCCTGCCCGCGCAGCGTCGCGTTCAGCGGCACCAGGGCCTGGGCCACGTTGAAGAGCAGCTGGTTGTTTTTGAGGTTGGGCGAGCGGTCAAGCACCAGGCCATTCGCGTCGGTCAGCTGAATGAATACCGGGGCTACCTGCACCTCGCGGTGCTCGCGCTCCTGCCACTCCTCCTTGCGCCCAAACCGGACGACCTGCCCCTCGGGGTTCAGCTCCTTTAGGTGCTTGGCGGCTTCGAAGCGCAGGGTGCGATCCAAATCGAGATACACCCGGTGCTGCACCACCCCAAACACCACCACGTACACGGCCGCCACCAGCGCGGCCGTTACCAGCATGTAGTGCAGGGCAATGCGGTTTTTGAAGGTGAGGGCCATTTACTTTTAATAAGGAAAGGTTGGTGGGAAAATGGCAAATTTCAACTGGTTTGGCGCATCAGGCCGCGTGTCGCGACGCATCCTGGCAGCAGGCCCTTCGCCCCGGCCCGGCGTTTCCCCACCCGCCCGCGCGGCCGGCCGCGCGCTAATCGCGGGCCACGTAGCCGATGCCGCGCACCGTTTGCAAAAACTCGTCGTCCTTGCTGATTTTGAGCTTCTTGCGCAGCGCGTTCATATACACATCGAGCACGCCGGTGTTGTATTCGAAGTGAATGTCCCACACGTTTTCGATAATGCTCTGGCGGCGGCACACTTTGCCCTTGTTGCGGAGGAGGTATTCGAGCAGGGCAAACTCCTTTTGGGTGAGCAAAACTTCCTCCTCGCCTTTGTACACCTGGTGGGTGGCCACGTCGAGCACGATGGGACCCACGGCAAACCGCTCGACCGGCCCGCCCGCCGGCCGCAGCTGCACCCGAATGCGCTCCAGCAGCTCCTCGAAGTGGAAGGGCTTCTTGATGTAGTCGTTGGCCCCCGCCTGCAGGCCGGCAATGGTGTCGGCCACGGTGTCCTTAGCCGTGAGAAAGATAATGGGCATGGTGAGCTGCCGGGCCCGCAGCTGCTGGCACACTTCCAGGCCGGTGAGGCCGGGCAGCATCCAGTCCACCAGCAGCAGGTCGGGGGGGCGAGCCAGGGCCTGGGCCAGGCCGTCGGGGCCCGTGGGGGCTATTGCCACGCCAAAGCCTTCTTCTTCGAGGCCTTGCTTGAGGAAGCGGGCAATGCCGGGCTCGTCTTCGATGAGGAGAATAGTCATGGGCGAACAGGGGAGCATGGCCGGCGGCAATAAGGATGCCAGCCAGCGGCCCGGGCTAAACGCGGCCCCGGTACCGGGGGATGCTTCCGGGGCCAGTCCTGCCCCGAGTTTAAGCGAATTTTAATTTTTTCCTAAGCTTCGGCTAAGAGGTCGACTCGTAAAAACCGCCAACCGAACGCCCGGGCCAACCGGGCAACTTCCCTCCATCTTCCCTGTTTTTTTATGAAGCTGTTTTTGCTTGCTGCCTCGGCCGCGCTCCTCACCATTGCTGCCCCGCAGGCCCACGCCCAGATCCGCCGCGCCACCACCACTGCCCCCATGGGTAGCATGGCCCCCAACAACTCGCCCAACGCCCCGGCCGCCGACGCCGGCAAGCTCGACTACCGCAACGCCGCCGCCGACCAGCTGATTCCGGTGGAAGCCGACAAGCGCGGCCCCATTACGCAGGAGCTGCAGGCCACCGTGGTCGAACTGCTGGAATTGTACCACGAGTCGAAGCAGAGCCACTGGAACCTGCGCGGCCCCCTCTACCTGCCCCTGCACGAGAAGCTGCAGGAAAATGCCGACCAATACCGCAAGTACGCCGATGACCTGGCCGAGCGCGTGCTGCACGTGGGCAACCCCATCGACGGCCGCGTGGGCGTCGTTGCCGCCACCGCCAACCTGGGCGATTTTCCCGGCGGCTTTCTCTCCGACAAGCAGGTGCTTATTCTCATGACCGAGCGCATCAACACCGTGGCCAAGCGCGTGCGCCAGCGCATCGAAACCATGAGCAAAGTCGACGAAACTACCTCCAACCAGCTGCAGGAGCTGAGCTACGCGCTCGATAAGCAAGTGTGGCAGTTCCGGGTGATGATGCAATAATGGCCCCTGTTTAGCTCGAATCCCCCGGTTTGTTGGCAGCCCTGTCGGCGAACCGGGGGATTTTCGCGTACTTCCCAACCTATGCGTCTACGCCTGCGGTTATTCGAGTTTGAGGATTTGCCCTGGTTTCCCACCATTGTCCGGGCCGGCATGATGGACTACCTGCGGTTCATGATTTCGCTGCTGGGCACCTACCGGCCTATTGCCCCGCTACTGGCCGAGGGCCTGCAAGCCACCAGCCAAACCCGGATGCTGGAGCTGGGAGCCGGGGCCGGCGGCGGCACCGAAACTGTGCTGGCGGCCCTGCGGGCGCTGGGCCAGCCGGCCACCATCACCCTCACCGACCTCTACCCCCAGCCCACGGCCTGGGCCGATATTGCCCGCCGCACCAGCGGGGCCATCGGCTACGAACCCGCCCCGGTGAACGCGCTGGCCGTGCCGCCGCACCTCACGGGCTTTCGCACCATCTTTTCGGCCTTCCACCACTTCCCGCCCGAGGCCGCCACGGCCATGCTGCGCGATGCCGTGCGCGCCAACACCGGCATTGGTGTGTTTGAGGGCGCGGGCAAGCACTGGGCCGAGCTGCTGCTGGCCATCACGGTGCTGCCGGTGGCGCAGCTGCTGCTCACGCCGTTTTTCCGGCCTTTCCGGCTCAGCCGGCTGGTGTTCACCTATCTCATTCCGCTCATTCCGCTCTGCACTATCTGGGACGGGTCGGTATCGCTGCTGCGCATGTACTCGGTGCCAGAGCTGCTGGCCCTGGCCCGCGCCGCCGACCCCACCGGAGCCTTTGCTTGGCAGGCCGGCCGCAAGCGCCACTGGTGGGGCCCGCAGGTCACGTACTTAATTGGCTGGCCACGGCAAGGAAAGTAGCACAACCCGTAGGACAGCGCGGCTAACTTTGTGGTTCGCGTTCCGCCCGCCGTTGCAACGGTTATCGTTCCGGGATGCGAACTACAACGTTTGTGCTCCATGCTGATTGCCAATTACAAAAAAGCCCTGCCGCTGCTGCGGATTCCGTTTTCGGTCTATCTGATGCCCGTGTTCTGGTTTGGGCTGAGCGCCCTGCGCGGCCCCTGGAGCGGGTGGCGGGCGGCGGGCGTGTTCGTGGTGCTGCACCTGCTGGCCTACCCCGCCTCCAACGGCTACAATTCTTACTACGACAAAGACGAAGGCAGCATCGGTGGCCTCAAAGCCCCGCCCAAAGTCACGCCCGAGCTGCTGCACCTGGTGTGGCTCTTCGATGCGCTGGCCGTGGCGGGCGCGGCCCTGCTGTCGCTGCCCTTTGCCGCGCTGGTGGTGGTGTACCTACTGGTTTCGAAAGCGTACAGCTACGAAGGCATCCGCCTGAAAAAATACCCGCTGCTGAGCACGCTGGTGGTCGTGGTTTTCCAGGGCGCGTTCACGCTCTTGATGACGCAGGTGGGCGCGGGGGCCACCTCAGCGCAGCTTTTCGAGAAAACCAACCTGCTGCTGGCCCTCGTGAGCACGCTGTTTTTGTGCGGCTCCTACCCGCTCACGCAGGTGTATCAGCACGAGGAGGACGCCCGGCGCGGCGACCGCACCCTGAGCCTGCGCCTAGGCATCCGGGGCACGTTCATCTTCGCGGCCATCGGGCTGCTGGCGGGCGCGGGCGCGCTGGGCCTGGCCTACTGGCTGCGCCAGGAAACGCGCCCGCTGCTGATTTTTGTGGTGGCCACCGGGCCGGTGGTGGTGCTGTTCGGCCGCTGGGCCTGGGCGGTGTGGCACGACGAAGCCGCCGCCGATTTCGAGCACACCATGCGCATGAACCAGGTATCGTCGCTGTGCCTGAGCGCGGCGTTTATCGTCATGCTGCTGTGGCGGTAGCTTGCAGTTGTAGCCACCCGGAGTAACTGCAAAGGGGGGAGCTGACGTATCCCATCCCAGTGTTCTGTTTAACTCAAATTCTGACCTCATGCGCACTTCCTGGCTCCTCTTCCTACCGCTGCTGGCGGCCTGCAACTCCACCCCTTCGGCCGTGAATGAAGGCACCGTGTCGCGGGCGGCCGACCGCCAGGGCCCTGATACCGCCCAGGCCCTGCCCGCCCCCGATACCGCCGCCGCCAAAGCCGTTTCGGCCCTGAGCGACACGCTGCGGCAGGTGCGCGAACGACACAACTTCAGCAACCCCAAAGGCCCGGGCGACCTTTTCCGGCTAGTTTTTCGCGGCCCGTCCATCCTCGAAGGCACCGGCGAATTCACCATCACCGACCCCAGCGGCCAGGTCATCTTCCGCGAAATGCTGACCGAGCCCGACCTCGAAGCCGCGCTGGTGTATGAAATGAAAGGCCCCACCGCCACCCGCGCCGAGCGCGAAACGTTCGTGCTGCGTCGCATCGACCGGTTTTTTCTGCCCGCGCAGTTTCACGCGCCCGCCGTGGCGGCCAAAACGCCGTTTCCCGGCGGCCTCGAAAACCTCGACCGCCCCGCCTGGGGCGACCTGCAGAAGCGCCCCGACGCCATTGGCTTCGAATACCTGAAGGGCAAGGAAGACCGCCGCGTCATCGCCTGGTCGGCGCTGAAAAAGCAGACCGTGCGCGTGCGGTAACTATTGCTGCGGCTGGCGCGCGGCTGCGACGCGCGCCAGCACCGCTCAGTTTCAGCTCCCCGATTCTTCCCGCAAAAGCTGCTCCAGGCCCGCGTGCAGCTGCTCGTAGGGCTGGTAGCCGCGGGCCAGCACGTAGCCCTGCTCCCCGATGCGCACCACCGCCGTGGGAAAGCCCTGCACCCCAATCCGGCCCACGGCTGCAAACTCCTGGTCGGTGGCCGTCGCCGTTTCGGGGGCCGCCCAGCGCCGCTGAAACTCGGCCTCATCTACGCCAAATGGCGCTAGCAGGGGGCCGTAGGTGGCGGCGGCGTTCAGGTCCTGGCCGTCGCGGAACAGGGCCAGCTG
>JALYUH010000393.1 GCA_030853985.1 Bacteroidota bacterium
GAGCTGGAGGCCCCCAGCAGCGGCCGCAGGTCGGGCTGGGCGTGCTCGTCGATGGGCGTGGGCACGGCCACGATGTAAAACTGTGCCTGCCGCAGCACCTCCAGCGAATCGGTGAAGGTGATGTCGCAGCCGTCGAAATCCGCCTTTTCGAGCTCGCCGCTGGGGTCGATGCCTTCTTTCATCTGGGCCACGCGGGCAGCATTGATGTCGAAGCCAATCACCTTCAGCTGCTTAGCGAATTCGAGGGCGATGGGCAGGCCCACGTAGCCGAGGCCGATAACGGCCAGCGTGGCCTCTTTGCGCAATAGTTGGTCGTACACTGCTGAAGTTATGAGTTATGAATTAGGAATTAGGAGTTCGCCCGCGACTTTTTGGCCGTGCTCGGAGCGCCCGGCCGCACCGTAGTGCCGTCGGGGCTGAGGTCGTATTTTTCGCCGGTTTCGGGGCAGGCGGCCCGGTTTTGCGCATCGAAGGCGAGGCGGTGGCCAGCGGCGCTCATCCAGCCCTGCGGGCGAGCGGGCGTGCCATATACGAGGGCATAGGCCGGAACGTCGTGCGTGACCACACTGCCCGCCCCCACGAAGGCGTAGCGGCCCAGCCGCACCCCGCACACGATGGTGGCATTGGCCCCGATGGTGACGCCCTGCTCCAGGTAAGTAGTCAGGTACTGGCCGGGACCCTTGCGCGGGATGGCGCTACGCGGATTTTTCACGTTGGTGAACACCACCGAAGGGCCGAGGAATACGTCGTCCTCACACACCACGCCGCCGTAGAGGCTCACGTTGTTCTGCACCTTCACGTTGCGGCCCAGGGTCACGCCATCGGCCACAAACACGTTCTGGCCCAGGTTGCAGTCTTCGCCCAAATCGGCCCCAGCGCTGATGTGGCAGAAGTGCCAGATGCGGCTCCCGCGCCCTACCTGGCAGCCCTCGTCGAGAATGGCCGTGGGGTGAGCGTAGAAATCGGGGGTGGTGTGGGGCATGCGGGCGATGGGTGGTTTCGGCCCGCAAAGGTAAGGCAGCGAGCGGGGTTGGGGTCGTACTTTTGGGTAATCCACCGAAACCGACTCTGTTATGGGCCTGCCTGCTCTCAAATTTCCCGAAGAATTCGTCCCGGTTTCGGCCGATGACTACCTGCGGCTGGAAACTGCTGCCGAAACCCGCCACGAGTATGCCAACGGGCGCGTATGGGCAATGGCGGGTGCTGAAATGGTTCACAACGATATTAATTATAACCTCAATCAGGTCATTGGCCCGCAGTTGCGCTCGCGCGGGTGTAAGGCCAACATGAGCGACTTGCGGGTGCAAACGAAGAGCCGCTCCGGCTATCTGTATCCGGATACCGTTGTCGTTTGCGGTACGCCGATGCTTTCCGACGACGTGAAGCCTCGCTCGCTCACCAATCCACTACTCATCGTGGAAATAACATCCGTTGTGACGGCCGAGCGCGACCACTACGAGAAATTTGCGCTCTACCGCCAGATAGATAGCCTGCGTCAGTATTTGATGCTTAGCTCGGAAGAAGTGCATGCCGAGCTGTACACCCTGGATGAATTGGGCCGCTGGATATTCACCGAAACCCGCGACTTGGCCGCTGTACTGGATTTGAGCGGTATCGGCTGCCAGGTGCCGCTGGCGGAGGTTTATGCAGGGGTTGAGTTGGTTTAGGGGTTGAAGACGGCGCGTAAGACCTCGACTACCGTCGCAGCGTACAGCACAAACGCCATAACCAGTTGGCAAAGCCCCGTCAGCAATAAGCTACTGGTTAGCAGCACAGTGGCTTCGGATTTTTGGTGGCGCTTAGCGGTGCGTTGTAGGGCAACGAGATGGCCCGTGATGCCAATGGCCCAGCCAATGACCACTACCCAGGCGCTTCGTTCGGTCGCATCGTGCGAGTTGGGGCCGTGGGTCGCAGAAATAACCAAAAAGCCGGCTTGCAGTAGCGCCCCCGCCCCCAGGCAATCAAGCAGCACCAGCACGAGTAGCAGCCCGCTGCCGCGTTGCCAGGCCGGCCAGTAGGCTGCTGGCGAATAGATTGCGGTGTTCATTACGGCGTTTCGATTACAGCTTCACGCACACGTTCTGGGCCTCGGTGAAAAACCGCAGCGCCTCCAGCCCACCCTCGCGGCCCACGCCGGAGTTTTTCATGCCGCCGAAGGGCGTGCGCAGGTCGCGGTGCAGCCAGGTGTTCACCCACACGATGCCGCAGTGCAACTGGTGGGCCACGCGGTGGGCGCGCTGCAAATCGCGGGTCCAGACGGTGGCCGAGAGGCCGTAGTCGGTGCTGTTGGCCATCATTAGGGCTTCCTCGTCGGTATCGAAAGGGGTGAGGGTGACGACCGGGCCGAAGATTTCCTCCTGGTTGGTGCGGCAGTCGAAGGGCAGGTTTTCGAATACCGTGGGCTCCAGAAAGTAGCCGCCGGCGCAGCGGCCGGGCACCGTGGCGCGGTGGCCGCCGGCCAGCAGGGTGCCGCCCTCGGCGTGGGCCAGCTCCATGTAAGCCAGCACCTTATTTAGGTGCGCTTCGCTTACCAGCGCGCCCTGTTTAGTGTCGGCCTCGAGCGGGTCGCCAATTTTTTGGTCCTGCAACTGCCGCAGAAACTCGGTTTTGAAGGCCTCGTAAATCGGACGCTCGACGAAAATGCGCGAGCCGCACAGGCAAATCTGGCCCTGGTTGGCGAAGCTGCTGCGGATGCTGGTGGCCACGGCGGCAGCCAGGTCGCAGTCGGCAAAAATGATGTTCGGATTCTTGCCGCCCAGTTCCAGGCTCAGCTTTTTGAACAGCGGTGCGGCGGTGGCGGCCAGGTGCCGCCCGGTAGCCGTGCCCCCCGTGAAGCTGATGGCCTTGATGCCCGGATGCTCGACAATGGCCTGCCCGCAGCCCGGCCCGGTGCCGTGGATAATGTTGAGGACGCCCGCCGGCAGGCCGGCTTCGATGCACAGCTCGCTCAATAAAAAAGCCGTGGCGGGCGTGATTTCCGAGGGCTTGGCCACTACGCAGCAGCCCACGGCCAGGGCGGGCGCAATTTTCCAGGTGAAGAGGTAGAGCGGCAGGTTCCAGGGCGAGATGCAGCCCACCACGCCCACCGGGTGGCGCACGGTGTAGTTCACGGCCACGCCTTCCTGCACGTGGGCTTCGGTGGCAAAATGCCCGGCGGCGGTGCCAAAAAAGTGGAAGTTGCTGGCCGCGCGCGGAATGTCCATCGCGCGGGCCAAGCTCAGCGGTTTGCCGTTGTCCTGGCTTTCGGCGCGGGCCAGGCGTTCCAGGTTAGCATCGATGAGGTCGGCGATGCGCACCAGCATTCGGCCGCGCTCTTCGGCCGGCAGGGCGCGCCAGGCGGGCAGGGCGGCTTCGGCGGCGGCCACGGCGGCGGCCACGTCGTGGGGGCCGGAATCGGGAATCTGGCCGTACAACTGGCCGGTGGCGGGCTCCACGTTGTCGAGGTAGCGGCCGGAGTGGGGCGGCACAAGCTGGCCGTTGAGGTAGTTCTGGAGGCGCATAGGACGAAGATGGGGAATGCCCGGCCGCCATTGCGGTGGCCCGGAGCGGCCCGAAATTTACCACAACCCCCCGGCCGGCCAGCGCGGCTAGTGGCTGGCCGGCGCGGGCGGCAGGGCGGTGTTGGTGGCCGAAATCAGGTACAGCGGCCGTTGCCGCACGTTGGCCGACAAGCGGGCGATGTACTCGCCGATGATGCCTACGGAAACGAGTTGAACCCCGCCCAAAAACAAGATGCTCACCATGAGCGAAGGCCAGCCGGGCTGGTAGTCGTGGCTCACAAAACGCGAGTACAGCGTGTAGAGCCCCACCAGAAAGGCCAGCCCGGAAACCACAAACCCGCCAATGGTGGCCACCTTCAGCGGCACATCGGAAAAGGCCGTGATGCCGTCCAGGGCTAGGCGAATCATCTTGCGGTAGGTGTAACCGGTTTCGCCGCCCAGCCGCTCGGTGCGGTCGTACTCGATGAATGTTTGCCGGTAGCCAATCCACGAAATCTGGCCCCGGATAAACTTATTCTGCTCCGGCATCAGGCGCAGGCCGTCCACCACTTTGCGCGAAATAATGCGAAAATCGCCGGTATCGACGGGAATCGAAATGTGGGTGATGCTGGCCAGAATGCGGTAGAAGAGGCGGGCCGTGAGCTTCTTGGCCACGCTTTCGCCCTGCCGCGAGCGGCGCTTGGCATACACCACCTCGTAGCCTTCGCGCAGCCGCGCATACAGCAGCGGAATGAGTTCGGGCGGGTCCTGCAGGTCGGCGTCGATGATGACCGTGGCCGCGCCGGCGGCCCGGTCGAGGCCGGCGGTAACGGCAATCTGGTGGCCGAAATTGCGGCTCAGGTCGATGTAGCGCACCCGCTCGTCGCGGGTGGCCAGGGCCAGCAGCAGGGGCAGCGACTGGTCGCGCGAGCCGTCGTTGATAAAAATCAGCTCGAAGCCCCCGGGCAGGGCCATCGGTTCCAGCACGCTCAGCAGGCGCCGGTAGAGCTCGCCAATGTTGGCTTCCTCGTTGTAGATGGGGATGATAACGGAAAGGTCCACGGAAAGGGCTGGGAAAACGCGGCTAGAATGGGGAACGAAGAACTCAGGCGGATTTCTGGGCCAGGGCAAACACGCGCACGTCCAGCGGCAGGTCGACGCGGCGCAGCAGGCAGTTTTTCAGCTTCACCCACCGCAACAGCACCGTGTTGGCGGGGCCAGCAAAGTGGTGCAGGTCGCCGGTCGCGCCGGGCTTTTCGCTGGGCGACACCGGCCCGGACAGCAGCCGCTTGCCCAGCCGCTTGCCCAGCCGCAGGGCGGCCGTGGGCAGGTACATGGCCGCATTCCAGAATGAGCTGCGCACGGTGTGCAGGCCGGCGCGGCCCAGGGCCGCCGCCAGCCCCTGGCGCGGGTAGCGCCGGAAATGGTGGTTCACTACGTCGTACTCGCTCCAGAGGTAGGCGTGGGCGGGCACAAACACCAGCAGTTGGCCGTCGGGCTTCAGCACGCGGGGCCATTCGTGCAGGGTGCGGCCTTCGTCCTCAATGTGTTCGAGTACGTCGGACGCGATAAAGAGGTCGAAGCGGGCATTGCCAAAGGTCAGGTTGGCCCCGTCCATCACCGACACGCTGGGCACGTCCCGGGCCTGGGCCAGCTCGATGGCGGGCGGGCTCACGTCGATGCCCGTCAGGTCGGGGTAGCCGGCGGCGCGCAGGCGCTGCATCAGTGGCCCGCCCGCGCAGCCGATTTCCAGGATGGCGGCGTTTTTGGGCAGCTGGAGGCCGGCAATTAAGTCGTATACCGCGTCGCGGCGGCTGGCGAACCACCAATGCTGCTCTTCCAACTGGTGGTATTTGGCTTCATAAGTCAGGTCCATGCCGGGCAAAAGTACGCAAAGTGCCCGAAGGCCACTTGCCGGCGCGGCAGCTGCACGTTACGGCAATTCCTTGCGGTAGGTAGCGGGTGTGAGCGGCGGCGCGAATTTCCAGACCCGCACGTAGTCCACGACCATTTCGCCGTTGGCGAACTGGTCATCGCCACGGGTGGCCACGTTGAGAATGATGCGGGCGGTTTCCGGGTGCGTGGCAATTTCGTCGGCCGGCGCGGTAAATACCTCTTCATCGTTGAAGTAAAAAGTTACTTCCCTTGGCGTCCAGACCATGCTGTACGTGTTGAATTCGCGGGCCAGGCTCCGGCCGTGCTTAACCTTCTGGAAGCCCCGGGACCAGTCTTTGGCCTGGGTACTAGCGTCCCCGCGTTCCTCGTTGCGCTTCTCCCAATCGAGCACGCCCAGCTGCCACTGGCGATGAGGAATTTCGGTGGTGTTATCGATGATGTCGATTTCAGTGCCGGGGCTATGTATCCAGAACGCGGGCATAATGCCCTGCCCACTACGCGGAAGCTTGCACCGGATTTCGAACAGCCCGTAGGTGAAACCGTTGAAGTGGGCTCCGGTAGCCGGGGCCGGCGGGTCGCCGACGACTTTGGAAACCAGCTTGCAGGAGGCGTAGCCAATGGGACACCCCGTGGCCCCGGGGCGCGGTACCGGGCCGCGCGGCGGTATCGGCGCGGGCCGTACCACGCCGTGCCGGGCCGCCGAGTCGGTGATGGCCTGCCGCTCCGGCAACGAGAGGCGCGTGGTGCGCAGCTGCACGTACCCGCCCGGCAGCATTTTCACCTGCCCCGATGATGCGTATTCCGTGCCATCCGCCGTTACGGCGGTGTAAAAGTCGGTATCCCAGCGGGTTCTGAAGGTGGAGTCGGCGGCCGACGAATACGAAAATTCCTCGGCGAAAACCGGCGTGGCCTGAAACGCGGCCCGGTTCAGCCGCTCCTGGCCCGCTACCGGGGCGGCCCCAGCGTAACAAAAGAGGAAAAAAATAAAGAATCGGTTGCGCATAGGTATTGCTGTGTGGAAGGGTCGCGTTCGCCACCTTTGTCATCGCGCGGCACCGCCCCGGCGATAGCGACGCACCGGGCATTACGCATAACATACAAAGCCAACCGGCATCGGCTTCGCTTTGTGAGTTGCTACCTTTGGGGCTCCACCTGTTATTGTTCACAACTTTTTGATGAAAAAAATTACCGCTTTACTGAGCTTGTCTCTGCTAGCCGCTTGCTCTTCCAAGGATGATGCGGCCAATGCTGCAGGGGACAAGATTATCACGGCAAACGATTTTGAGTCGCTGGCCGGCTGGAACATCGACATGAGCCTGCTCGACGCGGGCCGCGCGCACTCGGGTAAGTACGCCATCAAGGTGAACAAGGACCACGAGTTTAGCCTCACCTTCGACATGGTGCTGGGCCAGGCTACTTCTTCCAAAATCAAGACCGTGCATTTGGCCGGTTGGGCGTTTTTGCCCAGCGACAAAGCCACCGGGATGTTGGGGGTGCAGGTAATGGGTCCGGATGGCGCGACTCAGCTTTTCGGCGATGGCATCCGCCTCGGCGATGCCGTGAAGTCGTACGGCAAATGGGTGAAGGTGGACAAGGATATCGTGCTGCCGGAAACCATCAGTGCCTTGGACCACATCCGCCTTTCGCTGTGGCGCGCCGATGCCAGCGACGAGGTACTGGTTGATGATGTGCAGCTCAGCATCAAGGATTAACGCTGCTCTTGTTCCTCGCCGGCGGCACAGGCAGCTCGCTGCCGGCCGCTTTCTTTGCGGGTCCTGGCCGGCCAGCGCTTCTTGTAACTGATGAATAAACGCTATTGGTGTGCGCTGGTGATGGTGGTGGTGGCGCTGGACCTGTTGGGAACCTACTGGCAGAACGCCCAGCTGCCGCTGGACGGCGACCTGGTGCCCATAGTATTTCCGGCGCAATGGTACAGCCAGGTGCTGCACGACCCGTTTGGCTGGGCCGTGCTCACCGAAAATGCCACTTACGCGGGCACCAACCGCTTTTTTGCGCACGCCATCATGGGGCTCTACTGGAAGCAGGTGCCCCGGCTGCTCCAACACTTCACCACGCCCGTTAATAGCCTGTACGCAGCCAGCGCGCTGTTCAATACCGGGGTGCAGGCCCTGGTGCTGTTTGCCCTGGCCGCCTACGTGCGTTTGGGCGGCGGAGCCGAGCGCAGCCCCTGGAGCTACTGGCTGGCCGCGGCGCTGCTCTTTCCGCTGTTTCAGACGAGCGGCTTTTACGAGCAAATGGGCATCACCAATCAGGCCATTACCTATACGTTCTTCTACGGCTTTCCCCTAGCGTTGCTGTTGCTGCTGCTCTGGCCGTTCTTCCAGGCGGCCCGGCACAACCAACCTTTGCGCCTTCCAAGCTGGCGGCTGGGGTGCCTGGTGCTGCTGATGGTTGTCATCGCCTTCAATGGTCCCATTTGCATTGCGGCGGTTGCCGTGCTGCTGCTTGGCATTGGGGCCTACTGGGCCTGGCATCGGTGGCGGGGGCTGCCTGGGGCCGGGATGCCGTGGCTAGGGGGCCAAACGCTGCCGCTGCTGGCTCTGCTGAGCATCCTCAGCATCTATTCGCTCTTCATTGGCCGCAACAACGCGGAAAACTCGCACACCCACACGCTTGGGCAGCTGTACCAGCTGCTGCCCACCGGGCTGTATCTGGAGTTGAAAATGCACTGGGGGCTGCCCTTGCTGCTGCTGGCCGTACTGGCCAATGCCCAGCTGGTGCGGCGGCTGGCCCCGGCCACGCCCGGACGCCAGCGGGTGCTGAACAGCCTGCGCTGGGTCGCGCTGTTTGCGCTGGTGTTCGTGCTGCTGCTGCCGTTTGGGGGCTACCGGCCCTACCGGCCCTACCTGGTGCGCGGCGACTCCATTCTGCCCGTGCTGCTGGGGCTGTTCTATGCGTACGGAGTGTCCACGTATTTTCTGCTCCACCAGCTGCGCGGCCGCGTTAAAACCGGCTACGGGGCGGCTTTGGCATCCTTGCTGCTCGTTTTCGCTTACGCCGACTCGACCACCAAAATGCAGTACAACAACGACTGCCAACGGTGGGCGCTAGACCAGATAGCGCACTCGGCCGAGCCGGTGGTGCGGGTGGCCCCCACCTGCACCGTCCTGAGTTGGGACATTCTCACCGACTACCACCAAACGGAATTGCAAGCCAATATGCTGCACTACTGGGGCGTTACAACCAGCCCCAAGCCGTACTACCAGTAAAGCCAGGCCAGGCGGCTACTGCAATTGCTGCCGCTCGTAAAGGGCCTGGGCCTGGGCGTGGATTTGCTGGGCAAAGCCCTGCAGGTCTTTGGTTTGGTCTTCCCACTTCACTGCTTGCGCCAGCTTCTGGGCCAGCTGGTCGATGGCCGCGTTATCGGCGGGCGTGAGCGGATGGTACAGGCGGTACACCTGCTCGGTGAAGCCAAATTCCTGGTCTTTGAGGTTGTGCTCAGTGAGTAGCAACACCACAAACCGGCGCGATTCCAGTTGCTGGCGCAGGTTGAGGTTGGGCACGCGCTCGCCGGTGTCGTGGTACACGCTGTCGGGCTGATGCACGACGTTGTTATAGTACCAGATACGGGTGTCATCGGAAAATTCGCGCTGCAGATACGGGCTGAACAGCATCAGGCCCCACATAAAGCTGTCACCCACAAACAGAACCGACGGCCGGACCTGGCCCGCCGTGGGCGGGTCGAAGGCCAGCCGGCGGTACGCGAAGGGTTTGGGTGGGTCCTGTTGCAACAGGTTCAGCGGTCCGGCAATGTCGTTGTCGGTGCCCCGGGCCGAATCGGGGTCATGCACAATGCGTGGGGGACCCACCG
>JALYUH010000403.1 GCA_030853985.1 Bacteroidota bacterium
GTGCACGTACGTCCCGTTGATGTTCACCACCCGCGTGCCCTGCTGGTAGCTAGGCAACGTGCCAATGTCGAAGCTGCCGCCCTGGCTTACTACCTGGTACAGGCCGTTGCGCAGCGAGAAGTCGAACGTGCCCGAGCGGTTGTTCACGTTGGCCACCCAGCCATCCATCTGGCCCGAGGAGCCCACCCACTCGCCCACAGCGTACATGGTGGCCCCGCCATTGGCCCAGCCGGCGTTGCTCTGCAAGTTATACAGGAAGTCCTCGCTGGCGAAGTCCGGAAAGTGCTTCACCGCATCCATCCGCACGCCATCGAAACCGACCTGCTTCTTGTACCAAATCAGCCAGTTGCGGTTGCCGGTGCGCATGTAGTCGCTGGCCTGCGCGGGGTTGTAGGTGGTGGCGTTCGAGCTTTGGCCATAGGAGCCGGGGTAGTAACTGATGTCCGGCCCGAAGTAAGTGGCGTTCCAGTCGCCCGAGGTCGAATTGTTGCCGGGGTTGGGGTTGAAGTTCTGCCAGTTTTTGGCGAAGCGGCCCGAGCGGCTGAAGTAGTCGGCGGCGCTTTCGTCGGTCACCGGCTTGGCGTAACTCACGTAGCGGAAGTTCTTGTATTTGCTGGTGCTGCCATCTTCCCAGGCGGCCGGGTCCTGCCCGCCCGCGCCGTTGGCCGAGCCCGCCCCATCGTTGTGGTTCAGCACGAGGTCCTGAATCACTTCCACGCCGTTAGCATGTAGCACGGCCACAGCGCGCAGCAGCTCGTCCTTGGTGCCCATGCGGGTGGCCAGGAAGCCTTTCTGCCACTTATCGCCCAGGTCGTAGTTGTCGAAAGGGGAGTAGCCGTTGCCCTGGTTGGCGTTTTTGATGGTCGGCGGAATCCAGACAGCATCCACGCCCATGCTTTTCAGGCGCGGGGCGAGGTCGGCGAGGTAGTTAGCCCAGCCGTTGGGGTAGTTCGAGTTCCAGAAGTCCCACCAGAAGCCCTGCATCACCACTTTTTGGGCGTGGGCGCTCTGGTTGCCGGCCCCCAGCAAGGCCATTGCCAGGGCCAGCGTAAACCGGAATCGTTTGCGGAACGGGAAATACGAAGAAAAGTGCATCATACGTGGGAATTTGGGTTTTGTGAAGAAAAAGAGCAGCAGAAATCGGCAGTCAGGCGAAAACCAAAAAAGAGAATTCGATGGCTGATTGGAATATCAAGGTATACTAAATGCCTTACATGACCTTGGAATGCCAAAATATTATTTGTGCATTCGATTGCATTTTTCAAATAGTTGTACTGCATTGATATTTAGTGGTCTTTAGGTCTTAGTGCGTTCTCAGCGTTGAGCTTTACCAATGGTTCATTCGCTGCCCGCGCCGGGCCAATTCAGGCGAAAACGTGGGCCGATGCGCGAATGCTGTGGCCGCGTGCCGTAATTTCAACCCATGGTTAGGTTGAGAGCAGATTGGGGAATCGCTAGAGCGGCCGTCAGAAAAGCGTCGATAGGGAGTTGTCTGGCGGCAGCCTTGCTGGTCGGCTGCCAGCTGCGGGCCGAGGAAGCCCAAACGCCCGGCCGCAGCCCGGTTACCATCGCCGTGCCCCTCGCTCCAGCTGATGCTCCGGCCGCGCCAGCTGCCCCAGCCGCGCCAACACCCGCTGCGCCGCTGCCCGATTCGCTCCGCCCCACGCCCGTGCCCGCGCTGGCTGCCGTGCCCGACACGTTGCGGCAGGCCATCCGGCAGCTACACGCCGCCCTCGGCCCCGCCGCCGCCGCCCTGCGCCCCGAGGTGCTGGAGCAGGCCTGCGTGGGCTACCTCACGCTGCATCCCACGGGCCGCATCGAGCGCGCCGGCCTGCTGGCCGTGGCCGACATGGACCTGCCCAACACCACCGAGCGCCTCTGGGTCATCGACCTGAAAGCCGCCAAAGTGCTGCACCGTAGCCTCGTAGCTCACGGCGAAGGCTCGGGCCGCCTGCGTGCCCGCCGGTTTTCCAACGAAGAAAAATCGGCCTGCACCTCCCTGGGCTTCTACCGCACGGCCGGCACCTACGATGGCATCCACGGCTACTCGCGCCGCATCGAGGGGCTGGACAAGGGCCAGAATGCCAACGCCTTCGACCGCTACGTGGTGCTGCACACCGCCGACTACGTGAGCCCGAAATACGTGGCTAAATACGGCCACCTGGGCTACAGCCGGGGCTGCCCGGCGCTGCCACCCGAGCAGTTCAAGGCCATCATCGCCACGCTGCGGGTGGGCAGCCTGCTGCTGGTGAGCGGCCCCGGCATCAAGTCGCGCTGGCTTGATGGCGGGGCCGCCGGACGGCGCTTTGTGCAGCGCGGCTGGCGCTAGCCGGACAGGCTCGGCAGGCCGCAGACGGAATCATTTGGGCTAATGAAGGGTTTGAAAATAGCCGTCGGGATTTCTGTTCCGTATACAGCTTTAGAAACAGCTGCCGCACTTGCGACGGTTGCTTCTTTTTCATCATCAGCCACTTCGATTATGCACCAGCATCAGCCCAGCATCGTTCAACGCAAACGCAAAAGCCTGCGTCGTCAGCGCTTAGCGCGCCGCGTGCTGCCGTTTCTGGCTTCGTTGTTTTTGGCCACGCCAATGGCCGGCACCATTCAGCAGTCGATGGCCGGCACGGCCCGCAACGAGCTGAAAATGCCCAAGATGGACTTTTCGCCCAAAGCGCAGTTCGACCAGGAGCTGCACGCCACCTACAAAGCCCTCGGGGCTGAGCAGGAAGGGCTGCGCTTCGAAACCTTTGCCAAGGCCATGACTGGCTACCTCAACCTGCGCCAGGCCGGCAAGCTTGCCGATGACAAGCAGACCCTGACGGTGGTGGATTTCGACCTGCCTAGCACCGAAAAGCGCCTCTGGGTGCTCGACTTGGGCAAAAAGGAAATCCTGTTCCATACGCTCGTGGCCCACGGCCACAACTCGGGCGAAAACGAAGCCAGCAGCTTTTCCAACACCGACCAAAGCAACATGAGCAGCTTGGGCTTCTACGCCACGGGCGGCGAGTACGAGGGCAAGCACGGCCACTCGCTACGCCTTGAAGGCTTGGATGAGGGGGTGAACAGCAACGCCGCCGCCCGCTCCATTGTGATGCACGGAGCCGACTACGTAAGCGAAGACTTCATCAAACAAAATGGTCGCCTGGGCCGCAGCCTCGGTTGCCCGGCCCTGCCGATGGACCAGTATTCGCAGATTATCGACGTCGTGAATGGCGGCACCTGTTTGTTCCTGAACAAGTCGGATGCCGGCTATACCTCGCAGTACCTGAACCAGGACGCAGCCATTGCTGCCTTGGTGCCGCGGGCTACGGCCCCCGGCGTTTCGTAAACAGGGTGTTTTTGAGTTGGTCTGTCTGCTCATCCAGAAAACAAAAAAAAGCTCTTTCCAATGCGGAAAGAGCCTTTTTTTGTTTTCTGGTAAATGCTTGGTTTATTGCTTCACGATTTTTTGCCGAATAATTTCACCATTATCGGAATGCGTTTGCAGTAGATAGAGTCCTGCGGGCAACGTTTCCAGCGCGATTTCGGCCACCGGCTTGCGGGCGCTGGTACGAACCAAAGCGCCACGGCTATCGAACAGCTCGTAGGTGGCCAGACGCGATAACGCCACCATATTGGTTGCTGGGTTGGGGAAGGCCAGTACCGCCGGCGAGCCGATAGCCGCATAGCTCGCCAACGCCACGGAAGTGCCGGCATAATAACCCACCCAGTCGGTGCCGGCCGCTCGCGAACCGATATAAAACCACCAGTAAATGAGTTGGTTACTTGTCTGTTTGCGAATAGCTACGAACCCATCATTTGTGCGGAAGAAGCCCCGCCCACCCGTGCCGCCATTGCCGGTTACCGTGCTGGCCAGGTAGCCTCCTCCGCGCTGCCACAGCAGGCCTGGGCCTATCACATCGCCCGCTACGAAGCGGTGCACACTATCGTACTCATTGGCGTCGATAGCAATTTCAGTACTGCTATTTCTTTTGATGCTCGCCGTAAAGCGGAAGAAGGAAGGCAGGCCCTGCCCGGTGGGAGAGGTGTTGACACTGGTGAACACCACATCGGGAGCGGCATCGCCGTCCACATCAACTACCAGCGAGTCGGTCGCGGCCGTCGGCCGCCAGTTTAACTGGGTCGTTGCCCCACCGGATTGAATACGTTGGGCCTTGACCGGGAAGGCCAGGGTCGCTAGCAGGAGGGCGTAACCGATTTTCATAAGCCGCTTGCTGTTTAAGGGTCGGAGATGAAATATGAGGTTGGCAAAATATTGCATATCAGGCATAAGTTCATCGGACTGAACCGTTTCCCTGCTCAGCTGGCCGCTACAATTTCACCCCAAACTTCGCGCTCACGCCTTCCAAATCCTGCACCACGGCATCAAGGAGCGGAATACCCTCCAGCAGCCGGTGGGCGGCCATTTCGCGCTCTGAGTCGCCGGGAATGAGGACTTTTTTGCCTTCCACGGCCTGCGCGTTGCGGAAGGTCGAAATCCAGTTATCCATGTGGGCCTTGAACTCGTCGGCGGGCCGGAAGGCATCCACGCGCATCGCCCCGAAAAAGTGGCCCAGGCCCTGCCCCACGGGGTTGGCTGAGGGCTGGAGAAAGGCCACGAACGGCGGCACCCACGGCCCGTAGTTGGCCCCGCTCAGCACAGCCGAGAAAATATCGACCACCGCGCCCAGGCCGTAACCTTTGTGCGAGCCGGTGGCCCCACCCAGCGGCAGCAGCGCGCCGCCATTTTTCACGGCGTTGGCGTCGGTGCTGGGCTGGCCATCGGCGGTTTGGGCCCAGCCTTCGGGCAGGGGCAGGCCCTTGCGCTGGGCGATTTCGAGCTTGCCGTTGGCGGCGGTGGTGGTGGCCATGTCGAGCACAAAATCGGGCTGCTCGCCGGCGGGCACGGCCACGGCAATGGGGTTGGTGCCGAGCAATCTATCCAGCGAATAGGTGGGGGCGACCAGCGGCGAGGCGTTGGTCATGGCAATGCCTATCATGTCGTGCGCCAGGGGTAGCATGGCGTGGTAGCCGGCAATGCCGAAGTGGTTGGAGTTCTTCACCGAAACCCAGCCAGTGCCTACTTGCCGCGCCTTTTCGATAGCCACGCGCATGGCCCTGGGCCCCACCACGAGGCCCAGGCCGCCGTCGCCATCCACTACGGCGGTGCTGGGCGTTTCGTAGGTGATGCCCACGCGCGGGGTGGCGTTGATACGGCCGGCTTCCCAGAGCCGCACGTAGCCTACGAGGCGGGCCACGCCGTGCGAGTCCACGCCGCGCAGGTCGGCGGAGAGCAGGGTTTCGGTAGCCAGAATGGCGTCTTCGTCGGGGCAGCCGATGCTGCGGAAAACGGCTTCGGTGAAGGCGAAAAGCTGGGCGTAGGCGAAGGTCATATCGGGTTGTACCGCGAACGCAGCGAGTCCGCGCGTAGTAGAAATTATTCGGGTTTTATCATTCAACGCGCGGACTCGCAGCGTCCACGGTATCTCAGGCCAGCATTTCGGCCAGCAGCCCTTCCTTCAACGCATAAGCCGACGTGCGAAGGCGTGTAATCTCGGTGATGCCCAGCACGTAATCGATTAGCACGGCGGCGACTACCAGCATATCGGCCCGCATGGGCAGAATACCGGGGATGGCCAGGCGCTGGGCGTGGTTGCCGCTGAGTAGGTGGCGGAAACTGCTCTGGAAGCTGCTCATTTCCAGCTCGGTGCAGGGCGGTAGCTCGGCCTCGGGGCGTAGCTGGCCCAACTGCATGTCGCCCAGGCTGTCGAAGCTGCCGGACGCGCCCACCAGGCTGGCGGGCCGGTAGCGGTGCACGGCTTCGATGAGCGGCTCCAACACAGTGGCGAGGTAGCGCTGTTCCGCCTCCACGGCTTCGGCCGGAAACACGCCGCTGGGGTCGGGAAAGAACTGGTCCAGCAGGCGTTGGGCGCCGATTTCGAAGCTTTGCTTCCAGAAAATGGTGGTTTGATTGGCAATGATGAACTCCACCGAGCCGCCGCCGATGTCCATAATTAGCTGGGCTTCTGCGCCCAAATCCACGGCCTGGCGCACGCCTTGGCAAATCAATTCTGCCTCCCGCTCGCCCGGAATCACGTTGACTTGGATGCCGGTTTGCTCGAAAATATCACGCACCAAATCGGGCCCGTTTTTGGTGACGCGCATGGCGCTGGTGGCGGTGGCGCGCACTTCGGTCACGTTATGCAGCTCCATTTCTTCCTTGAAACCGGCCAGCGTGTGCAGGGCGCGGGCATAAGCCTCCGGCGCGATGATGCCCTGGCTGATGCCGCCCTCGCCGAGGCGCACGCCGGCTTTGGTACGCAGCAGCGTCAGCGGCTTGTCGCCGGGCACGGTGGGCATTTCCACGATGAGCAGGTGGAAGGTGTTGGTGCCCAGGTCGATGAGGGCCAGGCGGCGGTGGGCGTGCGGGGTGTGCATAATGGAAGTAGCGCGGACTTTCAATCCGCGAGTTTAGCGAAGCAGTGGTGCAATACGACAGATGGGCCGGCGCGGACTAAATGTCCGCGCTACGTGGCAAACCGGCAGAATGTGCCCAGCGGCAGCTTGCGCTGGCCGGCATCGTGCAGGTAAATTTCACCCAGCTCGCGCACGGCCTTCGCGCCGGGGAAAATGGCGGTGGTCAGGTTGTCCAGAATCAACGCTGAAAAACCGAGCGAATACAGGTTCACCACGAAGAAATGGTCTTCCGGGTCAAGGAGCTGCTGGCTGAGTTTCAGCAGCTCGTTGAGCTCGTCTTCGAGCTGCCATTTTTCGCCGTTGGGACCGCGGCCGTAGGCGGGCGGGTCCAGGATGAGACCTTGGTACTTGCTGCCGCGCTTCACCTCGCGGCGCACGTATTTCATGGCGTCTTCCACCAGCCAGCGCACGCCGTCGAGCTGGCTGGCATCCATGTTGTCGCGGGCCCAAAAGTTCACCTGCTTCACCGAGTCGAGGTGCGTAACATCGGCCCCGGCGGCGCGGGCGGCCAGCGTGGCGGCTCCGGTGTAGGCAAACAGGTTGAGCACGCGCGGCAACTTGGCGCGGCGCTTCCGGGTCTGGTTGTAAATGAACTGCCAGTTCGGGTCCTGCTCCGGGAACAGCCCGACGTGCTTGAACGAGGACAGGCCGAGGCGGAATTTCAGCTTCAGGCCCTCAGGCCGCTCGTAGGCAATGACCCACTGCTCGGGCATGCTGGGCTTGAGGCGCCACTGGCCCTTTTCGGTGCTGCCGGGGGCGCGGGCGAAGGCGGCATCGGCCCGTTCCCATTCGCTAAGCGGCAGGTGCTGGTCCCAGATGGCCTGCGGCTCGGGGCGGGCCAGCACGTAGGGGCCGAAGCGCTCCAGCTTCTGGAAGTTGCCGGAATCAATGAGTTCGTAGTCGGGCCAGGGGGCGGTGGTGAGGAAGTCGTACATAAGCGGGCCGCAAAGGTAGGGGGCGTGCCCGGTAGGGCGGGGCCGGCCCCTTGCGGCGGCCAGCGTTATGCTGCATGCCGGAATGGTTCAAGCGGTGCGGGCGGTAGTTCATCGAAAACCGCCCGCTGCCCTTGCGCAATTTCCTAGCTTTACGGTATGTTGTTCTTTTCTTTGCATTTGAGAACCTGTCTGCTGGCAGCGCTGCTGCTGCTCAACGCCTGCTCGTCGCCGGCGCAGGAAGTAGGCGCGCCGCCGGCCGTAGTCGATTCGGCCCTGGGCCCGCTCACGCCCCGCCGCATCGTGTCGCAAGTCCCCCGGCGCGGCCGCGTGCTCGACCGCGCCGACTCGGTGCTGGTGGCCACGCGGCCGGCTTATCTGCTGGTGCTGCCCCAGCGCCCGCCGCTCGATTCGTTCAAGCTCAGCCGCCTGCTGGGCTGGCGCGACAGCACCCTTTGGCGGCGCATTGAGGCCGCCCAGCCCTACGCGGGCGCCCGCCCCAAAGGCGGCGTGAAGCTGCTGCTGACCAATGCCGAAGCCAAAAAAATCCAGGATAAGCAGAAGGAGTGGCCCACGCTGAAGCTGGAGCAGCGCACCATGCGCGTGTACACGACCAGTACCGCCGCGCCCGTGCTGGGCTACACCGCCGACCAGGCGCAGGCCTTCCTGGGCGCGGCGCAGCGCTACCGGCGCGGCCGGTTCTACCGCCTGCGCAACGGCGGCGTCGAAACCTATTATAATGGCCTGCTCAATGGCCGCCGGGGCATTCAGCACCCGCTCCTCGACACCTTGGGCCAGCCCCAGGGCACCTGGGCCGCCGATACTGCTTTCCAGCAGGGCCAGGACCTGCACCTGGGCCTTGATGCCAAGCTGCAAGCCTACGCCGAAAGCCTGCTGGCTGGCCGCAAAGGCTACCTCGTGGCCCTCGACCCGCGCACCGGCGAGGTGCTGGCCGCCGTGTCGGCCCCCACGTTTGCGCCCGGCACGCTTACCGCGCCCGACCGCGCCGGCACCCGCAACAAGCTGCTCTACAATGAGGACATGCCGCTGCTCAACCGCTCGGCTACCCAGCCCAACCCGCCGGGCTCGGTATTTAAGCTGGTGAATGCGGCCGTGGCCCTGCAAATGGGGGCCATCAAGCCCACCACCGGCTTTCCCTGCAATCAGTCGCTCATCAGCTGCGTGCACTACCACCCGCCGGCCCGCAACCTCAGCATGGCCCTGCAATACAGCTGCAACCCCTATTTCTACCAGGTAATGCGCAAGCTGATTGAGCACGTGCCCGACAGCCTGGTGGCCGATACCACGGCCGCCCGCCACCTCAACCTGGGGCTGTGGCGGCACTACGCCAAGTCGTTTGGCCTCGATACGCTGCTGGGCGTGGACCTGCCCCGCGAGCAGGCCGGTTTCCTGCCCACGCCGGCCTATTACGACAAGGCCCGCCGCACCCGCAACTGGAAGTTTCGGTCCATCTATTCGCTGAGCGTGGGGCAAGGCGAAATCAACCTTACCGGCCTGCAAATGGCGAATATGATGGCCATTATCGCCAACCGGGGCTGGTACTACACCCCGCATTTCGTGCGCAGCGTGGGCGACGGCGGCCCGCTCCCGCGCTTCCGCGAAAAGCACTACACCCTCATCGACAGCACCAATTTCGAAGCCCTGATACCCGGCATGCTGGCCGTGATGCACCGCGGCGGCACCGCCGAAACCTCCAATTTGGACGATGTGGGCATCACCATCGCCGGCAAAACCGGCACCGTGCAAAACGACGAGGGCGACGACCACGCCACCTTCGTCGCCTTCGCCCCCGCCGACAACCCCAAAATCGCCATCGCTGTGTACCTCGAAAACGCCGGTTTCGGGGCCACCTCCGCTGCCCCGGCCGCCGCCTTGGTTATCGAAAAGTACCTGCGCGGCAGCATTGCGCCCAAGCGCAAGCGCTGGGAGCAGCGCATGAAGTACCGCAGCAAGGCCTACGAGCGGGAGAACCGGTAGGGAGCACCTCACCCCCTAACTCCATCTCCAAAAAAGAGGGGAACTAGCCGCTAGTTATAAAAATCTATTTTCAAAAAATTTAAGCTAAAAACCAGTTCCCCCTCTTTTTTGGAGAGGGGGCTAGGGGGTGAGGTTGACGTGAGGGCGAGCGCCAAACCGTACTTTTGCCCCATGCAATTCCACAAATACCAGGGCACCGGCAATGACTTCGTGTTGCTGGACGACCGCGCCCGCGTCTTCGACGAAAACGACCAGCCGCTTATCGCCCGTCTCTGCGACCGCCGCTTCGGCATCGGGGCCGATGGCCTGATTCTGCTGCGCAACAAGCCCGATTTCGACTTTGAAATGGTGTATTTCAACGCCGATGGCTACCCCAGCTCCATGTGCGGCAACGGCGGCCGCTGCACCGTGGCTTTCGCCAAGCACCTCGGCCTCATCAGCACCGAAACCCGTTTTCTGGCCGTGGATGGCCCCCACGACGCCCGCATCGAGCCCGACGGCACCGTGCGCCTGCGCATGATTGACGTGAACGCGCCCGTTGGAGCCGGAGTAGGGGAAAACGACGTGTTTCTGCACACCGGCTCGCCCCACCACATCCATTTCCTCGACCCCGAAGAGCACCCCACCCTGGCCGAATTCGACGTTTACGGCACCGGCCACGACATCCGCCACGACCAGGCCTACGACCCCGCTGGCACCAACGTCAACTTCGTTGAAATCCCCGCCGACCTCACCCACCCCTGGCCCGTGCGCACCTACGAGCGTGGCGTGGAGAACGAAACCCTAAGCTGCGGCACCGGCGTTACGGCTGTGGCGCTGGCCGCCTCGCAGCGCGGCGCCACCTCGCCCGTGCGCCTGCAAACCATGGGCGGCGAGCTGGAAGTAAGCTTCGAAGCCCGCCCCGACGGCGGCTTCGCCAACGTGTGGCTGAGCGGCCCGGCGG
>JALYUH010000419.1 GCA_030853985.1 Bacteroidota bacterium
GCCCGGTTCAGCGTATCGGTTTCGTTCGTGGAAAAGCTGCTGCACCGCCAGCGCACGACGGGTTCGGTGGCGGCTCTGCCTGCGCACCCGGGTCCGGCCCCGGACCTGGATGCGCGTGCCCGGGCCGAATTGCGGGCCTGCCTGGGCCAGGAACCGGACGCGACGTTGGCCGAATTGTGCACCTGGCTGGCGGCCATCGGCGGTCCGGCCGTGAGTCCCACCACGGTGTGGCGGGCGGTGCAGGTGCTGGGCTGGCGGCGAAAAAAAAGAGTGTCCACGCCGCTGAGCGCGACACGAAGCGCGTGAGAGCCCTGCGCCAGGCTTTTGTGGAAGCCCTGCAAGCCGAGGATTTCACCTGCTTCAAATTCGTGGACGAAACCAGCACCAACCTGACCTATTGCCGCCGCTACGCCCGAGCCGAAGGCGGGCAGCGCGCCCACCAGGCCACGCCGCTGCACAGCGGGCCGAACGTGACGCTGGTCGCAGCCCTGACCCCGACCGGGCTGCAAGCGGCGATGACCCTGAGCGGGGCCGTCAACGGGGAAGTCTTTGCCGCCTACTTGGACCAGGTGCTCGGCCCCACCCTGGTGCCCGGCGACGTGGTCGTGCTCGACAACCTGCCGGCCCACAAAGTGGCCGGACTGGCCCAACTCGTCGAAGCCCGCGGGGCCCGCCTGCTCTACCTGCCGCCGTACTCCCCCGACTTCAATCCCATCGAATTGGCCTTCAGCAAGCTCAAGACCTGGCTGCGCACCGCCCAGGCCCGCTCCCGCGAGGCCCTGGAAAGGGTTATCTACGCTGCTACGGAATGGATAAGTGAGCAGGATGCCAAAAACTGGTTTGACCATTGTGGATACCACGTACAATAACCTGAAATTCGCTCTATTTCCACCGTTGCGACCCGGCCCTGCGGGCCATGGCGGCCGTGTGCGGGCAGCGCTACGCCCATACCTTCGTGTGCGCGCCCACCGTACCCTTCGAGCAGGACGGCTGGCGAGGCCCCGAGGCGTTGCGCAGCTTCCAGCACGGCACGATACTCATGCAGCTCGATTTCTACGGCATTCCCTACACGCTGGTGGAGGGTACTGTGGCCGAGCGAGTGGCGCAGGTGCTGAATCAATTAATAATTAACAATTAACAATGAGTATGAGGGGCTATGCTTCTGTGCGAGAAGATGATACATTTGCTCATTGCTCATTGCTCATTGCTCATTGCAATTCTACCGATTCGTGAGCCACCCCTTGCGGTAGAAATAAAACAGCTGCGTAGCTACCACCAGCGTCATCACGATGAGCACCACCGGGTAGCCGTAGGGGCTGTATAGCTCGGGCATGTTGTGGGGCAGGTAGTGCCCATGGCCGTCGTCGCGCTGGAAATTCATGCCGTAGAGGCCCACCACGAAGCTGAGCGGAATAAAAATGGTACTGATGATGGTGAGCACCTTCATCACCTCGTTCATGCGGTTGTCCTGGTCCGACATATAGAGGTCGGTGAGGGAAGAGATGTTGTCGCGGTAGCTTTCGGCCAGGTCCAGGGCCTGGATGGCGTGGTCGTAGGCGTCGCGGTAAAATATTTTGAGGCTTTCGGGCATGATTTCCTCGGGCAGGCGCAGCACTTCGGCGATTTTATCGCGCTCGGGGTACACCAACCTGCGAAAGCGCACCACGTCCTTCTTGATGCGCAGGATGCGGCCCAGCAGTCGGCGCGGGCGCTGGTCGGCAAAAATGGCTTCTTCCAGCTCCTCAATGTAGTCGCCGATGGCGGCCATGGTGGGGTAGTAATGGTCGAGCACTACGTCCGTCAGCGCGTAGGCCAGGTAAAGCACCGGCTGGCGGCGCAGGGTGCTGAAATTGGCCCGGATGCGGGTGCGCAGCGCATCGAGGCAGTCGTCGTAGTCGTCCTGAAAGGACAGCACGTAGTTCGGGCCGGTGAAAAGCGAGAGCTGGTCGTCGTCGATTTCAAGGTCGCGGGTGAAGTCGGTCATGCGCGACACCATGAACAGGCGGTGGTCGTCGAAGACGTCGATTTTGGCGCGCTGGTAGTCGTTGAGTACGTCCTCCATCTGGAGCGGGTGCAGGCCAAAATCCTGCATGAAACGCTCAATCAGGGGCAGGTCGCCGTAGCCGCGCACGTCAATCCAGTGCTTGAGCTCGGGATGCTCGCGCAGGAAGCCCATCATCTCGTCGTAGCGGTCGGTGTACTCCTCCTCGCTGAAATGCACCTCGCTGTACGACATCAGAAACAGCCGGGGCTTGAGGGCATCGGGGCGCAGCTGGAGCGTGCCGGGGCGCTGGCCCACCCGAATTTCGCGGGCCTGGCGGGTGGCCTCACGGTCGGTGATGGTGAACGAGGCGGGGCCGGCCACGTCGGCCAGGGCCGGCGAGCGGTTGGGGGCAGCCTGCGCGTTGGGGCTAAGCGGATTCATGCGGCAAACGGAGTGAGCGAAGTAGCAATGTTGCCCCCTACGCATGGCGGCCCGATGAAGATGTGCGGGCCACCAATAGCCGGGCCGCGCCGCCGTGCCGTACTTTGCCGGAAAAGGCAGTGCCAGCAGGTTTGAAAAGTACGGATTCTTTGGTTGCGGAAGTTGGGGCGGCGGGCCAACCCTGGCGCGTGTGGCTGGCCCCGCACGGCCCGGCCGGCCCGGTGCTGCCCCGGCTGCCGCTGGCGTTCGAGTCGTTTCTATATTTGCGGCCGGCGCATCTGGCGCTGGCCCCGGCGGCCGGCCCGGGCTTCAGCGCCTACCTCGAAGATGCCTCCGCCGGCCGCACCCTGGCCCAGCTGCACCTTTATTACAGCCCCACCACCGGCTTGGCCCGCAGCCCCGCGCAGGCGCCATTCGGGGCCGTGCAGCTGGCTCCGGGCCTGGGCCGGGCCGCCGTGCACCAGCTGCTCGACGCGGCCGAGACCGAACTGCGTGCCTTGGGAATGAAGCAGTTGGCGATGCGTGGCTACCCTTTCGCCTACGACCCCGCCGGGGCTGCCACGCTGGCCCAAGTGCTGCGCCAGCGCGGCTACCGCGTGGCCCTGGCCGAGCAGAACTACTACCTCGACCCAGCCCGCGACTACGAAATCCACCTGCACCCCTCGGAGCGCCGCCGGCTGCACAAGTGTCGCCGCGCTGGCCTGGTTATCGAGCAGGAGCCGGCCTACCTGCTGCCGCAGGCCTACGAATTCATTCAGCAGTGCCGGCAGGAGCGGGGCCAGGCCCTGTCGCTGCCCTTGGAGCGGGTGCAGGCGTTGTTCAAGGCGTTTCCGCGCGCGCATTTCCTGTTCTCGGTGCGCGAGCCCGATGGCGCGTGGGCGGCCCTTACAGTGGCCATTCAGGTGAGCGAACAGGTGCTTTATAATTTTTATCCGGCCAGCCCGCTGCGCCTGAATAATCTCAGCCCCGTCGTGCTGCTCAATGAAGGCCTGCACGCCTTTGCCCGCGCCAGCGGCATGACGGTGCTCGACCTTGGCACTTCGACGCTCGACATCGGGCCGAATGCTTCGCTGCTGCGCTTCAAGCGGCACCTGGGTGGCGTGGCGGGCCTGCGCCTGAGTTGGGAAAAGGAGGTGTAGCGTAGGGTGTCGGTTGGTGCCATATTCGATTGCGCGCCACTCGCAATGACCGATTTGCGCACCATCCAATAACCGCCGGCTCCGTTCTTTGCATCCCATGCCCGCCACTGCTCCCATCAAATCCCCCATCCGCCACTTTGTGCGCGGCTCGCTGGGCACGGGCGTGGCGGTGCTGGCGCGGGCGGGCGGCTCGCTCATCGTGAACAAGCTGGTGGCCACGCTGGCCCCGGCCGGCGGCC
>JALYUH010000420.1 GCA_030853985.1 Bacteroidota bacterium
CGCCTGCTGGCGGCCGGCTCCAACCTGCAGCCGGTGGAGAAGCTGGCCCGCCTCATTATGGAAAAAGCCACGGGCCAAACCGTGCCGGCCGATTTCCGCATCAAGCTCGCCGACGACCCCAAACAAACCACCGCCAACGGCGGCGTGCTCGCCACCGGCCAGATTCCGCAGGACCCGCCCATGGTGCGCCCCGTGGGCGTGCTGCCCGACCCCGAAAACCCGCTGGCTGACCAAGGCGAGCACCACCTCGAAGCCACGGCCGTGACCGACGAAATCAAGCAAGCCGTGCTGAACAACGCCCGCGCCTGCCTCAAGCTGCTGCTCGAAGACCCCGAGCTGAAGCGTGTGCAAGCCGACCTGGGCGTGAAAAACGACCCAGGCCTGGTGATGAATACGTTGGAGCGCAGCCTCGGCGACTCCTTCAACCTCTACCGCCAGCAGTATGCCGACGTGTTGCGCGATGGCGACACCGTGCCCGAAACGCTGTTTTTCCTGCCGTTCAAAAACGCCCTGTATGAGCTATCCAAGGTGCTTCATGACGCGCAGCCGCTCAACTAGCCCAGCGGGTTCGATGAGCCCGCGCCAGCCGGCCGGCTGCCCTTGGTGGGGTAGCCGGCCGTTGCGGCTATTCGCGCTGCTGCTAGCGCTGGGCAGCAGCCCGGCGGCATGGGCGCAGGGGGCAGTCGAAAACGCCGTACCCCGTGCAGGTCCGGATTCGACTGCTGGGGCACCGACCCCGGCTGCCCCTGCTAATACGCCTGCCGGGGCTACTGCGCCGGCTACCAATGGGAACACGGCGTGGGCCGTGCTGGGCGGGGTCATAATCGGCGCACTGGGAGCGTGGCTGTGGGCACGGCGCATGGCAAAACCAGCCACTGCGGCGCGGCCCCCGGCCAATACTGCCCCGGAAGTACCAGCCCGGCCCGCAACGAAAACTCCCGCCCAGAACGTGCGAAAATCAGCCGAAAGCCCAGCAGTGGAACCGGAAGAAGCGGTTGTGCCGCCGGCTGGCCCGGCTAAAAACGCGACGGCCCAGTCGCTGCGGGAAGTGCAGGGCGTACCGAAATCCGCTGGCAAGTCGGGAGCGGGCAACAAGAAGAATAAGCCGAATTTTAATTCCCGCAGTCCTGCCGCCAAGCCCTCCGAGGAGTGGCCGCAGATTCCCCAACGTGCTCCCGCTATGAACCCGAATACGCCCCTGGTACCACCCGCCGATAACCAGCCCTTAGAGACCGGCCAAACAGTGGAATGGGCGGCACCTACTGCTACGCCGCCCGCCATTCAGGAGCTGATTGACGCCAGTGCGCCGCCGGCCACGGCCGCCCCGCAGGCAGCGCCCGAGATGGCGCCGCCTGCGGCCAGCACCGGGCCGATGCATTACTACGCGCCGGCCCCCGACGTGCCCAGCATCGAGCACCGCAAGCTCAGCCCCAACCCGCTGCCGCAGATGCCCGTGCTCATCACCCTGCCCAATTCGGACGCTACGACGGCCCAATATTCGTTTAGCCCGCAGGCCGACCAGTCGCGCATCATCGGCAACGGCGTGCGGGAGCTGAAGGAGTTTTTTCAGTTCGAGCTGCCACCCACGGAGCAGTTCACCACCATTCAGAACCTGAAGCCCGGCCGGCTGGAGAAGCGCGACGATGCCTGGCACGTGGTGCAGAAAGCCGAAATCGCGCTGAGCTAAAAATGGCGTCTTTCCCCACGCTGTACCTTTAACGCATATTTAGAAAGCGTTTATGCTCCTGATAGAAATCTTGCTCATCCTGGCGCTGGTGGCCTGGCAGGCGCTGGTGTTCCTGCGCAACCGCCAGCTGGTGGCCCGGGTGCAGGCCATGTACCCGCTGGCGGGTGCGGTGGCCGTGCAGCCCATTGCCTACACGGCGGCCGAGCCAGACCGGAATTTTGCCATCCAGTACGATGCGCTGATTACCCGCGATGCCTCGCCGGAGTTCGGCCAAATCATCACCGATACCAACGAATACCTGCTGAACAACCGCGGCGCGGCGGCCGATTTTGGCATCCTAAAAGATATTTCCGAACGCCACGCCGAGGCGCTTGACGAAGAGATTCAGGCCCAGATTGCCACGCCGCTGTACCTGGGGCTGCTGGGCACGTTCACGGGGGCCATCATTGGGCTGGTTTCGCTGGTCGGCAACCCGTTTGCTGACGTTACGGCGAATCCGAATACGGACACCTCGTTCAGCAACGGCGACGTGCAGCACTTCCTCGGCGGCGTGCTCATTGCCATGATTGGCAGCTTGTTTGGCCTGGCCTTCACGCTGGCCGGCAACCAGTTGCTGAAGCAGGCCCGCGCCGCGCGCGACCGCAACAAGAATGCGTACTACACCTTCCTGCAAAAGGCGCTGCTGCCCAAGCTGAACTCCGACATGCAGGCCGGAATGAGCAACCTGAAATCGGTGCTCGACACCTTTAATGCCGAGTTCTTTAGTCAGATTCAAAACGATTTTTTCAGCAAGATTCACGAGTTCACGCCGCTCATCGCCAGCATCACCGAGAACGTGAGCGTGCAGAAGCGTTTCCTGGAGCAGTTGGAGAAAATTGGTTACTCGGAGCTGGCCAATGCTACCATCAAGGTGTTTGATAGGGTGGACGAGAGTGCGCAGACGTTCGAGAAGTTCTTGGGCTACCAGCAGGCGCTGAACACCACCGTGGTGCACAGCAACGAGGCCGCCCAAACCATTGGCGCGCTGCTCAATCGCCTCACGGCGCTGGAGCAGGGCCTGGCCAGCGTGCCGCAGTACCTGCAGCAGCATGATGATGCCCTGCGCCAGCAGGTGGCGTTTTTCAGCCAGCACGGCAAGCTGCTGGCCGATTTGGGCGCTCAGATTCGCCAGGGCGTGAGCGAGGGCGTGCACCGCATGGACGCCGAGCTCGACGGCCGCCTTATCGAATTACAGAAAGAGGCGTCTGAAGCTCACGAGCAGTGGCAGCAGCATTTCCGCCGCCTCAACCAGGACAACATCTACCAGAAAATCACCGAGTACCTCAACCCTTTCACCCAGCTTCCGGCCCAGCAAAAGGACCTCAACGTGCTGCAGGAGCGGCAGGCCAGCCTGGCGGCGCAAACCATGCAGCGCCTGGAAGCCCGCCTGCTGGCCGACGCGCAGCTTCAGCAGCAGCTGTTGCAGCAGGTCGACCGCACCAATAAAGTGCTGGAGGAAATCACCCGGCCAAACTGGTTTCAGCGCACGGTGCTGGGCAAGAAGTGAGTTCGGTGCGGCCGTAGTACCTCACCCCTGGCCCCTCTCCCCAGGAGAGGGGAGGCAGACGGTTATCAGGTGAAATAGTATAGATAACCGTAACAGCGCCGCCGTGGCTCCCCTCTCCTGGGGAG
>JALYUH010000476.1 GCA_030853985.1 Bacteroidota bacterium
AAACTTGGTCGGTGGGATGCGCACGTCACGCAGCAAAGGCTGCGGGCTACTTGCGCGCTAAATCAACCGGTAACGTGGCCAGGAGTTGCCCCACCTCAATGCCAAGCGCGCAGCGAAAGTGCCCCCGAGGGCAGGCCGCGTGCCCGTGCAGCCCGCAGGGCCGGCAATCAAGCAGTTCCGTCGTCTCCACCACGAACGAAACCGGCGACAGCGGCCCAAATCCAAATGCCGGCACCGTGCTGCAAAAAATAGCCGTAACCGGCGCGCCCACCGCCGAGCACAGGTGCATCGGGGCCGAGTCGTTCACGTAGTTCATCATCGCCCCGCGCATCAGCGCGGCCGAGGCGAGCAGCCCGATTTTACCGGCCAGGCTGACGACGTTTGCGCGCCCGCTGGCCGCCGCCAGCCGCTCGCAGGAAGCCACGTCGGGCGGGCCGCCCAGCAGGTACACGCGCAGGCCAGCGGGCAGCGCCGCCAGCAGCTCCAGCCACTTGGCTTCGGGAAACTGCTTGGTGAACCAGACCGAAGTAGGGGCCAGGCAGATGTACGGCCCGGCCGCCACGTAGGGGGCTACCGCTGCTTCATCGGCGGCCGTGGGGTACAGGCGTGGCGGGACCAGTGGCGTAGGCACAGTATCCGTTAGCAGGCACAGGTTACGGGATAACTCGTGGGTGCCGTCGCCGATGACGTGCGGCACGCGGCGCGTAAAAAACCGACTGAACGGGTTTTTAGCGAAGCCGATACGCTCCGGCGCACCTGAAAAAGCGGTAAGGAAGCCAGTGCTGGCGAAGCGCTGCAAAGTCACCACGCGGCCGTACTTTGCGGCTCGAATCTGGCCCAGCAAGTCCCACAGCGCGGCGTATTTGCGTTGCTTCTTGTCCCAGATAAGCACGCGGCGCACGTGGGGGTGGCCGGCCAGCAGGCCCTCGTTGCCGCGCCGCACCAGCACGTCGACGGGCAGGTCGGGCTGGGTCTGGTGCAGGTATTCGAGCAGGGCCGTCATCAGAATTACGTCGCCGATGAAGGCAGTCTGGATGAGCAGCGTGGCGGGCAGAATGGGAGCAGTGGGCACGGCGCGAAATTACGGCGGCCGGCCGGCTGGCGCGCGGCCCAGGCCACCCGGCGGCCGGCGCACTACCTTTCCGCCGGCAAATCTGCCAGCCTGGTTCATCGCCGGCCGCTGTAATGCCCGGCGCGGTCTGTCGATTTAGTTGCCGGTTTCCATCCTCCAACCCCTTTTTCTTCCTTCCTTTTCCTATGTTTCTAGCCATTACTGTTTCCCTGGCCTACGCCGTTATCGGTGTCGTAGTCGGTCTGCTCGTTCTGCTGTTATTGGCCAAGTCGCTGCTCGGCATCGTCGTTATTGGCGAGATGGAAGTGGGCGTGGTCGTAAAAAAATTCTCCCGCCGCAGCCTGGCCCCCGGCCGCCTCGTGGCCCTCGAAGGCGAAGCTGGCTACCAGGCCGACACCCTCGCGCCCGGCTGGCACTTCTTCCTCTGGCCCTGGCAGTATTCCGTAAGTAGAGTGCCGGTGATTATCGTGCCGCAGGGCGAAATCGGTCTCGTGGTGGCCAACGGCGGCGACCCCATCCCGCCGAGCCACATCCTGGCCCGCGAAATCGACTGCGACAACTACCAGGATGCCCGCGTCTTCCTCACCAAGGGCGGCGAGAAAGGCCGGCAAATCGGCATGCTCACGGCCGGCACCTACCGCATCAACACGGCCCTGTTCACGGTCATCACCCAGCGCAATGCCGACAGCATGGGCATGCGCGCCGAGGAGCTGTTCATCTACCGCGTGGCCCCCGACGCGGTGGGCATCGTCACCACGCTCGACGGCGTGCCCATCACCCCGGGCGAAATCGCTGGCCCCGTCATTCCCAGCCACAACAACTTTCAGGATGCGCAGGCCTTCCTCGATGCCGGGGGCAGCCGCGGCTTGCAGGAGCAAATCCTGCTCTCCGGCTCCTGGAACCTGAACCCCTGGTTTGCCCGCGTCGAGCAGGTGCCCATGACGGAAATTCCCATCGGTCACGTCGGGGTAGTCATTTCCTTCGTCGGCCGCCCGGCGGTTGATGTCAGCGGGGCCGATTTCACCCACGGCAACCTCGTCGAGGTGGGCCACAAGGGCATCTGGGCCACGCCGCTCTACCCCGGCCGCCAGCCCCTGAACACCCACATTATGAAGGTGGAGCTGATTCCGACCACCAACATTGTCCTCAACTGGGCCGTGCGCACCGAAGCGCATCACTACGACGACCACCTGAGCAGCATCACGGTGCGCTCGCGCGACGGCTTCTCCTTCAACCTCGACGTGGCTCAGATTATCCACGTGGCCGCGCTTGATGCGCCCCGCGTTATCTCTCGGGTGGGCTCGATGAAAAACCTGGTCGACCACGTACTGGAGCCCATCGTGGGCAACTACTTCCGCAATTCCAGCCAGGAATTCACCGTGCTCGACTACCTCACCAACCGGGCCGAGCGGCAGCGCGAAGCCTCTTCGTTCATCCGCACTGCCTTGCTCGAATACAACGTGCAGGCCGTCGACACGCTCATCGGCGACATTGTGCCCCCGCAGCAGCTGATGACCACCCAAACCGACCGCAAGCTGGCCGAGGAGCAGCGCAAAACCTACGAGGTGCAGCAGGCCGCCCAAACCCAGCGCCAAGCCCTGGTGCGCGAAACCAGCATCGCCGACATTCAGAACTCGCTTGTGCAAAGCGAGCAGGGCGTAAACATCGCCGAGCTGCAAGCCAATGCCCAGGTGAAGAAAGTGCGTGGTGAAGCCGAAGCCGCCAAGCTGCGCGCCGGCGGCGAGGCCGAAAGCACGCGCCTCCGCGCCATTGCCGACTCCGAAGCCACCCGCCTGCGCGGCGTGGGCGAGGCCGAAGCCATCCGCGCCATCGGCAACGCCAAGGCCGAAGCCTACCGCGTGGGTGTCGAAAGCCTCGGCACCCGCGAGTTCACCGGCCTCCAACTGATGCAGATTATCGGCGACAACCAGGTGAAAATCGTGCCCGAGGTGCAGGCCAACGGCGGCGGCACCGGCGCGGGCGGCGGCCTGGTCGAGGCGCTCATCGGCCTGCTGGCCCAGCAGCAAACCGCCCAGCTCACCACCCCCGCCCCCCCAGCGATGCCCACTCCACCCAACCCGGCAGATGCCGGAGCCACTGCCGATTCGGCCATTTAACAGCCATTCGAACAGAAAAAAACCCGTCATGCAACGCTGCATGACGGGTTTTTTAGCAGTGGGCAAAAAGAAGCGCATAGTCAGCAAACGCTCCGGTCCGACCGCCTTGGGCGGTCCAACCGGTCGTCGTTGCTAGCGAGTGGGTGCCAGTACCAACCGGCCGGACCGCCTGAGGCGGCCGGACCGGAGCATACTACTGCTGTACGACTATTTAGTGCAGCAAACTGCCGCAAAAACCGGCTAGGTTAGCTCGGCGGGGCGGTTGAGGACTTCCTCCAGCGAAATGAGGGTTTCGGTGCGCAAAATGCCCTCGATGGGCTGAATACGGTCGTGCAGCACGTCGCGCAGGTGCTGGGTATCGCGGCACTGCAGGCGGGCAAACACGCCATAGGCCCCGGTGGTGAAATTGATATTCACCACTTCCGGAATCTCGCGCAGCTGGCTCACTACGGCCGTATATTCCGAGCTCTTTTGCAGGTAGATACCCAGGAAGGCGCTGACGCCATAGCCCAGCTTCTGGTAGTCGAGGCGCAGGGTAGCGCCCTGCACAATGCCAATCTCTTCGAGGCGGGCCATGCGCACATGGACGGTGCCGCCCGACACATTCACTTTGCGGGCAATTTCGGTATAAGGCATCTTCGCATCCTGAATGAGCAGGTTCAGGATGTGCCGGTCGGTGTCATCAAGTTCGTAGTTGCGGGCCATCTTTTGCAGGAAAGGTTTGATAATATTTGTAAGTTAACGGCTAAAAATTAAATTAATTGCAATTTTTTATTTGAGTGACGTAATTATTTGCATCAGTTAATGCAGCCTATTACATTTGTTGCAATCCTAAGCAGCCCATCACAGCCGCAACGCAGGTTAAATTATTTGCATTTCCGGTTCTTCGTTTCGTGCGAAACCGGCTTGCAGCTAATTGGATAAGCGCCTTTGCGCTTGCGTTACGGCGGTGGTTGGCGACGGAGGAGAAGAGGGGAAAACGGGGCTGCGCATCTGGGTGGATGCGCGCCTCAACACTGGTAAGGGGCGGCCTCTGGGTGGGGCCGTCCCTTCGTGCGTTAGCCGGGAGCGCCAATTCACCGTCCTGCTCACCCCCATTCCCGGTTTTGGGTTTCATTACCGGGCCGCCACGGGTGCCCCTTTGCGAAACTGCTCGGAACCCGCCCGCAAAAACGCGCTGAACTGCGCCACATCGGGCTCGTAGGCGATAGGCGCAACCAGCGGCTTATTCGTTGCATCGTCGGGGTCGAGCAGGATGTAGAAAGGCTGGGCATTCACGCCGTAGCGGGTTATTTGCAGGTCGGCGTTCTGCTTGCCGAGGGTGGTTTTCACCTGCTGGTCGTGGGTCGAGGTATACCACTCCTTCCGGGGCAGTTCGGTTTTATCGTCCACATACAGGGCCACCACCACGTAGTCGTTGCGCAGCTGCTGCAATACTTGCGGGTCGCTCCACACGGTGGCTTCCATTTTGCGGCAGTTCACGCAGGCATGGCCGGTGAAATCGATGAAAATAGGCTTGTGCAGCTGGCGGGCCACGCGCTTGGCTTGCTCTAGGTCGAAGTAGCCGTCGAGGTTGTGGGGCAGCTCCAGAAAGTCGCCGAAGCGGGGGATTTCGCGGATGCTGCCAGCGCTGGCGGCCACGGCGGGCGGGCCGCCTTCGGCCGCCGCCACCGAAAAGTCGCGCTTGCTCTGGGGCGGCAGGTAGCCGGCCAACAGCGGCAGCGGCGCGCCAAACAGGCCCGGCACCAGGTACACGGTGAAGGCGAAGGCCAGCACGGCCATCAGCAGGCGGCCCACGCTGAGATGGTCGAGGGGCGAGTCGTGCGAGAGGCGGTATTTGCCCAGCAGGTAGAAGCCCAGCAGCGCCGAAAGCACAATCCAGAGTACGATGTATACGTCGCGGTTGAGCAGGTGCCAGTGGTAGGCCAGGTCGGCGGTGCTCAGGAATTTGAGGGCCAGCATCAGCTCAATGAAACCCAGCACGACCTTCACCGTGTTCAGCCAGCCGCCCGAGCGGGGCAGGCTTTTCAGCCACGAAGGGAAGATGGCGAACAGTGTGAACGGCAGCGCAAACGCCAGCGAGAAGCCCAGCATACCCACAATGGGCTGAATTCGTTGCCCGCGGGCGGCCATGCTCAGAATGCTGCCCACGATGGGCGCGGTGCACGAAAACGACACCACCACCAGCGTGAGGGCCATAAAAAAGATGCCGCCCCAGCCGCCCTTATCAGCCTGCGCATCCACCGAATTTACAATCTGGTGGGGCAGCGTGATTTCGAACAGGCCCAGAAACGACAAACCGAAAACCACGAAAACCACGAAGAAAATCAGGTTTGGCAGCCAGTGCGTGGCAATGAGGTTTGGCCCATCTTCGCCCAGCAGCACCGACACGAGTACGCCCATCAGCACGTAAATACCGATGATGCTGGCCCCGTACACCAGCGCCTTAAGGATGCCACGCTGCCGGCTGTCGTTGCCGCTGGTGAAGAGCGAAACCGTCATCGGCACCATCGGGAACACGCAGGGCGTAACGAGGGCGGCGAGGCCGAACGTGAAGGCCAACAGCGCAAACGCCCATAGGCCACCGGCTTTGTTCACGGGGTCGGCGGCGAGCGCCACGTCGGCCACGACGGGCGCGGGAGCCACTTCGGCAACGGCTGTTTCGGCCGGAGCGGCGACGGGCAGGGCGGCCGTAGTCGGCGTGGGGTCCGCGGCAGCAGTAGCGGCGGGAGCTACCGCCGTGTCGGAGGTTGCGGCGGCGGGCGAGGCGGCAGCAGCAGCTAGCGGGGCGGGTGCCGCAGTTACGGTAGCGGCAGCCGGCGTGGCAGTTGGCAGAGCAGCGGCAGCTTTGGCAGCCGCGCCAGCCACGGCCAGCGGGCCAAACGTGAGGGTTTCGTTGCCGGGCACGCACTTGCCATCCACGGTGGTGCAACTCTGGTAGTCGGCCTCGGCCGAAATGCGGAGCGGGCCGGGCTGGAGGACTTTGATGCGCTGGCGCATCTGGCCGGTTTTTTCCCAGAAAGCCACTTCGCCCTTAAAAATGTCGTCCTGCTCGTGGTGCGATTTGATAGACTGTAGCTTGCCCACCAGCGCGTAGGCCGGGCTGGGCTTAAACTTGAGCGTGAACACCACCGGCCCCACTTCATCGCTGAAATCGGCGGCGTAGAGGTGCCACTTGTCATCGATGCGGGCGTTGATTATCAGCTCCACTTCGTCGCCCACTTTGGCGGTGGGCTTGCTCAGGGCAGTGCTGAGGTGGGTGGGCGTAATAATCTGAGCCGTAGCCGACATTACCAGGCCCAGCCAAAGCAGCAGCACCGGCAGTATCCGGAAATTTTTCATGAGGGATTCGATTGTCGCGTTGTCATTTACCACTGCGGGCCTTCTGATACCGACAAAGGCCCGCTTCTGTTCTCCGAAGGCCTAATGCACCGCCGAATTGCGGCCGCGGTCAGCCCTTTTTATACGCGTTGCGAAGGGCAAAATTACGTCTTCCCAAACGAGAAATGAGCAACCCCCGCCGCCGCGCCGCCAACTACCTACGCCAAACTGCGTACTTTTGGCCCACAAAGGCCCCCAGACCGACTGCGTCGCGGGAGCCGCCAACATGGGTTTAAAAATATTCTTCACCATTCTGCTGGTTTTGCTGAATGGGTTTTTCGTCGCCGCCGAATTCTCGCTTATTCGGGTTCGAATGTCGGCCATCGAGATTAAGGCCAAGGAAGGCAGCCGGCTGGCGAAGCTGGTACTAAGCATTTTACATAACCTATACGGCTATTTGTCGGCCACGCAACTGGGCGTTACCATTGCCTCGCTGCTATTGGGGGCCGTGGGCGAGGAGGTAACGACGGAACTCATTAAAGGAGCCGTTGAGAAGTCGGGCTTCACGATTGCGCCGGCTGCGGCGCACACGCTGTCGGTGGTGGTGGGCCTGGTTATCATCACCATTCTGCACGTGCTGTTTGGTGAGCTGTTCCCGAAAGCCCTGGCCATTCAGCGCTCCGAGCCGGTGAGCATGGCTCTGGCGTTGCCGCTGCGCATTTTCTACTACATTACGCTGCCGCTGACGTGGTTTTTGTCGAAAGCCTCCAACTTCATGCTGGGGCTTATCGGCATCACCAACCTGCACGGCACCGAGGCTCACACCTCCGACGAGTTGCGCCTGCTGCTCGACCAAAGCAAGGAGAGCGGTGAGATTCAGGATTCGGAACACGAGCTGATTGAGAACGTCTTTCAGTTTAATGACCGCATGGTGAAGCAGATAATGGTGCCCCGCACCAAGCTCTCGGCCCTCGACATTCACGCCTCCGCCGACCATATTCTGGACACCATCTTCGCCGAAGGCTACTCGCGCCTGCCCGTGTACGAGGGCAACATCGACAACATTGTGGGCGTGCTCAACGTGAAGGACCTGCTGCCCATTATCCGGCGCGGCGAGGCCGTAGAGCTGGCCCGCATCATGCGCCCACCCTACTTCGTGCCCGAAACCAAGAAAATCAACCGTTTGCTGCGCCAGTTTCAGCGCAAGCACATTGTGATGGCCGTGGTGAGCGACGAGTTCGGCGGCGTGTCGGGCATCGTCACCATCGAGGACATTATGGAGGAGCTGGTGGGCGAAATTCAGGACGAGTATGACAACGAGGTGCCCGTGGTGGAGAAAGTGGCCGAGGACGAATACCGCGTGAACCCCGCCACGCCCATCTCCGACGCCAACGAGTACCTCCCCTACCCCCTGCCCGAGGGCGAAGACTACGAAACCGTGGGCGGCCTGCTCAACGTCATCTACGGCAGCATTCCGGAAGTGGGCGACGTGGCCGTGCTCGACCCCTACGAGTTTCGCGTGCTGCAACGCTCGCGCCGCGCCGTGGAGCTGGTGCAGCTGCGCGTTACCACCTCGGCCGAGCGCGAAGCGCCCCGCGGCGAGCTCAGCGACGAGGCGTAGGCGTATCGGCCTGGCCGGTAGCGCTGGGCAAGCATTCCGCTTTGTGCGCCGGTCAATTATTCCCGGCACTTAAATCCGGTCAGGAGAGCGAGCTGGTCAAAATCCGAACCGCATCGAACAGCGCCTTGAGGTAATTTAAGGCAATGCCAATGGCTCCCAGCCCGAGGATGTAAAGACCTACAAACGCCCCGCCAATACCACTGCCAACCGCCGCCGAATTGGCTATTGGGATTGCAACAAACAGCAGCCCAATGCATACCAGGGTGGTAATCAGGTAGGTGAGGGCACGGGAAGAATACCCCAGGTAAAACAGGTGAGCCCCGAAGATTCCCAATAGCACTGCCAGTAATACTGCCACGCCCTTGCGGCGGGGCTGCTCCAGGGCGGGCGCGGGGTTATTTTTGGCGAGCCCGACAAGGCGAATAGGCCGGGCCAGCGCATTGCGCCTCAACAGAGGCACGCGACGGGCTTGCCGGGCGGCAGTGGAGTTGGTTGCGGAAAGGGCAGCCGGTTTTCGGCGAAAACCGGGTCGGAGCATTACTGCCGCAGGTTGCTTTGCGCGTATCACCTGCCGCTGCTCCGGTACCGCAGCAGTGGCAGGTACTGATGCTCCAAAGCCGACGGGTACAGCTGGTTTAGCTGGCGTAGCAGTAGTGCCAGCTACGGGCTGAAACGAGTAGCTGGACCGCTGGCAGCCATTGAGGAGCACAATAAGTAGCAGGGCAGCACCCTGAATGAGCAGGCGGCAGCGGTAACGGGTTTTCATTCGGCGCTGAGATGAGGTAGGTTTAAGCACTGCGAAGGAATTGCTTCACCCCGCATCTAACAAACCTAAAACGCCATTTATCAGACTCTTCCTGGCGAGCATTACGTTGTTGAATAAAAAATCAAAATCTTCTATTTCAGCACACTACAATAATTGGGCGTTTAAAAAAAGGACTTTATAACTTTTCGTTTTTAGCTGGCAGCCAACTGGCGTAGGTCTGGTAATTGGCCGCCGTGCGAAGCAGGCCGGCGCGCTGTTCCTCCGTCACAGGCTTGATTTTTTTGGCGGGCACGCCAGCGTAGAGGAAGCCGGGCTCGCACACAAAATTTTCCAGCACCACGGCCCCGGCCGCAATGATGCAGCCGGTGCCCACCACGGCGTGGTCCATCACGATGGCTCCCATGCCGATGAGCACGTCGTCCTCCACGGTGCAGCCGTGCACCAGCGCCCGGTGCCCGATGCTCACGCGGCTGCCGATGCTGAGCGGGGCTTGCTGGTAGGTGCAATGCAGCACCGCGCCGTCCTGAACATTGGTTTCGTTGCCGATGCGGATGCGATGCACGTCGCCCCGAATAACGGCGGTGAACCAGACGGTGCAATTATCGCCCAGCACTACATCGCCGATGATGGTGGCGTTGTCGGCGATGAAGCAGGTTTCCGGGATGGTGGGCGCGATGCCGTGAACGGGAAGGATGAGGGCGGGCATTCTGCAATGAGCAATTAACAGTGGGCAATTCAAGTCAGGCAGCTTCAATTTACAGCAAATAACTGTTCATTGCTCACTGTTAATTGTTCATTGACAAAAGTCGCTTCCAGGTCCCCTTCTCCCAATTATACTTGAGTGTGCTGGGCAGCGCCTGCCAGAAATACTTGCTGGTTTCGACCGCGAAGCTGGGCTGCATGTAGCAGTTGACGGTGCAACCCTCGCAGGCCGGCAGGCGGCCTTCGAGGGCGGCTAGGCGCTGGGTTTCGGGCGCATTGTAGAGGTCGAACAGCTTGCCGTCGATGGGGAATTTCTGTTCGCCGAGGTGGTAGCAAGGCAGCACCAGCTCGTTGCTGGGCGAGATAACGAGCGTGGTGCTGGCGGCCCGGCACACGGGCGCGGCCACGTGGTTGCCGCCATCGCGCCGCAGCGCGATAAAGGCTTCATTTAAGTACACCCCCTTGCGCTTGCCGAAGGCCGAGAGGTAGTCCAGCTCCTCGGGGGTGAGCTGCTCGCCGGTTTCCACGTCGCCGTACTCGAAAGCGGGATTCAGGATGAGCACGAGGCCGTTGGGCTGGGTAATGTCGCGGTATACGGCCTCCAAATCCGGCAGGTTTTTGCGGAATACGGTGAAGAGGATGTCCGGCCGCTCGCCCAGCTCTTTGGCCACGCGAATGCTTTCGAGCACGAAATCGTAGCAGGCCACGCCGCGGCCCAGGTCGTGGGTGTCGCGGTCGGCTGAGTCGAGCGAGAAATGCAGCATGTCAACCTTGCCGCGCAGCTTTTCGGCGTTTTTAGGGTAGAGCAGGCCGTTGGTTGTCACGGTCGTGATAAAGCCCATTTCCCGCGCCAGCCCCAGAAACTCGGGCAGCTGCCGGTGCAGCAGCGGCTCGCCCCCGGTGAAGTCAATAACCGATACGCCCAGCCGCTTGAGGTCGCGCAGGTTCTGCGTCACGTCATCCAGCGTGATGTAGGGCGAGGGCTTTTCCCAGATATCGCAAAACGCACACTTCGCATTGCAGCGGTAGGTGACGTAGTAATTGCAGAGAACGGGGTGCTTGACGAGACGCATAATAGTACCGTGGACGCTGTGAGTCCGCGCGTGAACTGAGTTTCAACCGTGAGCTGCATAGCTCACGCCTGAACACTTTATTAATTCGCGGACTAAAAGTCCGCGCTACAAAGCTAATGCGGCAGCTTGCCCCAGGCGGCCGGGTCCCACTGCGTAGGCGTGGCGGCCAACACCTCGGTCGTGGCCTCCCCGAAATGTTCCTGGTAGTAGTTGCAAAAGCCCTTGAGCGGGCAGCGGGCGCAGTTCGGCTTCAGGAAAAAGCAAATCTGCTGGCCGTGCCAGTAGTTGTGCTTATGAAAGTTGAACAGCGTTTCGGCATCGGCCGGCAGCAGGGCCAGCAGCACACTGTGCGCCTTCTCCACCGATACTTTCGGCCCCAGAAAGCCTACCCGCTGCGCCACCCGGTGCACGTGCGTATCGACGGGCAGCACCGGCTTGTGGTAGTTGAATAGCAACAGCAAAGAAGCCGTTTTCAGCCCGATACCCGGCATATCCGTCAGCCAGGCCATGCCCTTGTCCGTGGGCCAGTCGGCCAGAAAATCCAGCTCAAATGGCCCGCCCGTTTCGGCCCGGACGCGGCGCAGAATCTCCTGAATGCGTGGGGCCTGCGTATCGGGCCAGCGCGTGGTCCGAATGGCATGGGCCAGCTCCGGCGTGGGCGCGGCCTCCACGCCGGCCCAGTCGCCGAAGGCTTCGAGCATGCGGTCGTAGGCCAGCTCCTCGTCGGCGTGGGTGGTGCGGTGCGACAGGACCGTGGAGATGAGCTCGCGCATGGGCGTGCGGCGCGGCTCAGGCGGCAAGTGCCCGTAGAAATGGTCGAGAATCTGGTGGTCGGCCCAGGCTTTTTCGGCGGCGGGCGTAGCGTAGGTAGCGTCGGGTACAGGCATGGGCGGGTGTACCGGCTGGCGCGGGCCAGGGTTGCTACGGTAGCGCTTTACTTGTCATTCGGGCACAAAAAAACCGATGACCTACTGGCCACCGGTTTTCGGAAGCTGCCGCCCGTACTGCGGCGGGAATTTCACTTACAGTTGGCCGCGCTTGGCCGCTTTTTGCATCTTGTCGTTGGCAAAAATGGCTACTTCCACGCGGCGGTTGGCCGCTTTGCCCGCAACCGTAGTATTGTCGGCGACCGGCTGCGTCGAGCCATAGCCTTTAGATTCAATGCGGCCCACGTCGACTCCGCCGCTGGTGAGCTGGTTAGCCACGGCTTGGGCCCGGCGCTGGCTCAAGGGCTGGTTGATGGCGTCGGAACCGGAATTATCCGTGTGGCCTTCAATGACCACATTGGTGTCGGCATACTTGTTCATGGTTTCGGCCATCTGGGTCATGTTGCCGATAGCTTCGGGGGTGAGGGTAGCCGAGTTGGTGCCGAACAGGATGCCCGAGGCGAAGGTAATTTTGATGCCTTCGCCCACGCGCTCTACCGTGGCACCTTCGAGGTCGCGGCGCAGCTCGGCGGCGGCCTTGTCCATTTTGCGGCCGATAAGCGCGCCGGCGGTACCACCCACCACGGCCCCAATGATGGCCCCCTTGGCCGTGCCCGACTTGCCCCCAATGAGGCGGCCGGCCACGCCGCCCGCCACGGCCCCACCCAGGCCGCCAATCAGGCCGCCTTTCAGGGTTTTGCTCATGCCCTTGGGCTTAGCCGTCGATACGGTGGTCTTGGTGGTCTGGGCCTGGGCGAAGCTATTCACCAACAGTAACAGAACCAGAAAAAAAGCGAGGGACGAACGAAAGAATTTCATGGGTTAAAAAAAGATAAAGGGGAAATAGGCTGCTGCCTGTGCAATGGGGCGGCAAGTACGCCATTTGCAACCACCTTGCCAAACTTGTGCCAACGAGCGTAACCCGCTGCCACACGAACTTATCTAACCCGACTATCAACCAAAAAAACGGCCCTGCTCAATGAGCAAGGCCATTTTCAGGATATGCAAGCGAATCTATTCCGGATTATTTCTTGCCCTTGTAATTCTGATAGCGCACCGGGTCTTTCTTTTTGTCCTTGTTGCGGCCAATCAGGCCGCCACCCACCACGCCGGCCGCCGCACCTATTACCGCACCTTTGCCGCCACCCAGCAAGCCGCCGGCTACCGCGCCCGCACCACCGCCAATCACCGCACCTTTGGCTTTGTTGCTCCAGCCCTTTTTAGGTGTTTGGGCCTGGGCGCTGCCCACCAGCATGAAAAATGCGAGAACAACCAAAAAATATACTTTGAAAGTCTTCATGGTAAAAGGATGTTTAATGAGGAAATAAATGACAGGATTTTAACGCGAAGCCAACGAGACGAGTTGTGCAGGAATACACTTTTTGGCGCGTTGCCGGGGCCGGGGTCACCATGCAAAAAGGCCACCCGTTGCGGGTGGCCTTTCAACAGTTGTGCCAGATTGAGGCCGCAAAGCCCAAGGCTACTACAGGCGGCCTTGCTCGGCGGCCTTTTTCATCTTTTCGTTGGCGTAAATGGCAATTTCCACGCGGCGGTTAGCCTGCTTGCCTTCCATCGTGGTGTTGTCGCCCACGGGCTGGGTCGAGCCGTAGCCCTGGGTAGTGATACGGCTCGTAGCCACACCTTTAGCGATGGTCGAGTTGGCTACGGCCTGGGCCCGGCGCTCGCTCAGGGGCTGGTTGATGGCGTCCGAACCCGAGTTGTCGGTGTGGCCTTCAACCAGCACGTTGGTATCGGGGTATTTCTGCAGAATAGCGGCCATCTTGGTGATGTCCGACTCCGAAGCCGCCCGCAGCGTAGCCGAGTTGGTATCGAAGAGGATGCCCGAGTCGAAAGTGATTTTGATGCCTTCGCCCACGCGCTCCACTTTGGCGTTCTGCATATCTTTTTGCAGGTCTTCGGCCTGCTTGTCCATTTTGCGGCCGATGATGGCCCCCGTGGTACCGCCAGCAGCAGCCCCCACAATAGCGCCAATGGCCGTGCCTTTGCCGCCACCCAGCAGGCCGCCTACCACACCGCCGAGAATTGCGCCGCCGCCCGCGCCCAGCAGGCCGCCCTTGGCGGTTTTGCTCATGCCGGTTTTGCGGGCACCGGTGCCATTGTTACCCGAAAGGTCGGGCTGCGTGGTGCTGGCTTGCTGCGAGGTGGCGCAGGAGCTGAACAGCAAGACGAAGGCCATCAGCACGGAAAGAAGGGATTTGGAGGTGTTCATGTGAAAATGAGGTATTAGTGAAGTTGTTTTCGGCCTTTATACGGAAAAACCCGTCCCAAGGCTGGAAACGGGTTTTTCAAGAAGTGTGCCGAAAACAAAAAAGGCGATTCCTTTATTGCTGCGGGGCTTTGGCGGCCGTGCGGCGCGGCGCGGGCACCGGGGCGGCAGCGGCGGGCGCGGGCTGCAACATGCCCAGCAAATCGGCCAGACGCTGCTTGAGCTCGCGCCGGTCCACGATAAAATCCAAAAAGCCATGCTCCAGCACAAACTCGGCGCTCTGGAAACCCTTGGGCAAGTCCTTGCCAATGGTTTCCTTGATGACGCGCGGGCCGGCGAAGCCGATGAGCGCGCCGGGCTCGGCAATATTGAAGTCGCCGAGCATGGCGAACGAGGCCGTGACGCCGCCCGTGGTGGGGTCAGTCAGCAGGCTCACGTAGGGCACGCCGGCTTCGGCGAGCAGGGCCAGCTTGGCCGAGGTTTTGGCCATCTGCATCAGCGAGTAGCCGGCTTCCATCAT
>JALYUH010000487.1 GCA_030853985.1 Bacteroidota bacterium
CCAGCGCCACGAGGCCCTCACCCTGGGCAAACTCGCCCTAACCCACGCCGACGACGTGGACCACCCGCTGGCGCTGGACTACGAATTTCAGCAAGCGGGCGAGGGCACCGCCGGCGCGACCCTGTACCTGAGCCCGCTGCGCGAGTTCGGCATTGCCCAGAACCCTTTCCGCCACGAAACCCGGGACTTTGCCGTCGACTTTGGCACCGCGCAGGACGAAACCCTGGTGGTGAGCCTGACCCTGCCGCCCGGCTACGAGCTGGCCGCCCTGCCCCCGCCCGCCAACGTGGGGCTGCCCGAGGGCGGCGGCCGCTTCGTGTGCAGCGTGGCCCTGCCCACGCCGGGCACGGTGGTGCTCACCAGCCGCCTGAGCCTGGCCCGCCCCGTGTACCCGGCGGCCCAGTACGCCAGCCTGCGCGAGCTGTATCGCCGCCTGCTCGAAAAGCAGGGCGAGCAGCTGGTGGTGCAGAAAAAAAGCGAGTAACCAGATTTGCCGCCTCTTCCTTATTTTTAATCCCGCCTTTCCAGTTATTCTGCATGAAAAAACCCTTACCCCTGCTCCTGCTGCTCGGGGCGCTGCTGCTACCCGCCACGGCGGCCCTGGCCCAGAACGCACCCCTCAAGTTCGGCCAAATCGACCCCCGGGACCTGACGGCGGCCCCTTTCGTGGGGGACAGCGCGGCGGCGGCCGTGGTGCTGTGCGACTACGGCGTGACGGGTATTGAGTACATCCAGAACGGGTTCAAGCTGGTTTCGGAACGCACCACGCGCATCAAAATCCTGAAAAAGGCCGGCTACGAGGCGGCCACCGTGCGAATCCCGCTGTATCATCAGGGCGAAAATTCGGAGACTGTTACGGGCCTGCGCGGCTTCACCACCAACCTGGCCGATGGGAAGGTGGTGAAAACCAAGCTCGATTTGAGTTCCAGCGCCTTCACCGAAGAAATAACGCCCCGCATTCGGGTGCGCAAGTTCACGCTGCCCGACGTGCGCGAGGGCTCGGTGCTGGAATATACTTACACGGTCACGTCGGACTTCTTCACCAACTTCCAGGACTGGACGTTTCAGAGCGTTTACCCGGTGCGCTGGAGCGAGTTCCGGGCCACTATTCCGGAATATTTCCGCTACCGCAAGGTGATGCAGGGCTACCACAGCCTAGCTGTAAGCACGGAGGAGAATGGCAGCCAGTCGGTCCTGACCTATCCGTTGGGGGGGCCCCCGAGAGGCAGCCTTACGAACATCCCAAACACCAGCTCGCGCTGGGTGATGAAGGACGTGCCGGCCTTCCGCGATGAGCCGTACATGACCACGGCGGCCGATTATGTTGACCGCATCAGCTTCCAGCTGGCCGGGATGCAGTTTCCCGGGCAGGCCTACCAGCCCGTGGCCGGCACCTGGGCCAAGGTGGAGCTGGAGCTGCTCAACGATGAAAACTTTGGCATGCAGCTCGACCGGGGCGGCTTCCTGAAAGACCAGCTGCAGCCCCTGGTGGCCCGCTACCCCGAGGCCGGCGAGCGCGCCGCCGCCGTGCGCGCCCTGGTGATGGCCGCCGTGCGCTACGACGGCCACAACCGCTTCGCCACCACTACCTCGCTGCGCAAGACCTACGACGCCCACCTGGGCACGGCCGCCGACGTGAATTTGCTGCTGATTGCGGCCCTGCGCGGGGCCGGCCTGCCCGCCCACCCCGTGCTGCTGAGCACCCGGGCCCACGGCCGCCTCAACCCCACCATTCCGCTGCTCGACCGCTTCAACTACGTGGTGGCGCTGGTGCCGCTGGCCGCCGGCCAGGACCTGCTGCTCGATGCCACCGACCCGCTGCTGCCCTGCGGCGTGCTGCCCGAGCGCTGCCTCAACCAGCAGGGCCGCCTGGTGATGCGCAAATCGGACGAGAGCCGCTGGGTCGACCTCACGCCCGCCCAGCGCTTCGTGCACTACCAGCAGGTGAGCCTCGTGCTGGATGCGCAGGGCGGCCTGAAGGGCAAAGTGCACGAGGAGCACGGCGGCTACGCGGCCGTGGATACGCGCCGCGAGCTAAGCAGCCTGGGCGAAAAAAAGTACCTGGCCCGGAAGGTGGCCCCGCACAGCGGCTGGACGGTGCCCAAGCTCACCGTAACGGCCCGCGAGGACGTGGCCAAGCCCCTGGGCCTCGACTACGAATTTACGCAGCCCGCCGAAGGCCCGGCCGCCATCGGCACCTTTTACCTGAGCCCGCTGCGCGATTTCGGCTCCGAACAAAACCCCTTTCGGCACGACGACCGGCTGTTTCCGGTGGACTTTGCGGCCCCGCAGGACGAAACCACGATGCTGACCCTGACCTTGCCCGAGGGCTACGAGCTGGCCGAAATGCCCAAGCCCGCCGTGGTCGACCTGCCCGACGGCGGCGGCCGTTTTATGTACAGCGTGGCCGCCGGCGCGCCCGGCACCGTGCAGATAACCAGCCGCCTGAACCTGCGCAAGTCGGTGTATGCGGCGGCCGAGTACACCAACCTGCGCGAGTTTTACCGCCTGATGCTGGAAAAGCAGGGCGAGCGCCTCGTGATTAAAAAGAAGGCCTAGCGCCCCGATTCTGCCCTGCTTATGAAAGCACTTGTATCGATACTGGCGGCGCTGCCCCTGGCCGCCCGGCTGCTGGGAGCCGCCGCGCCCGCCCCCAAATATGCGGTGGCCGACATTCCGGCCGCCCTGCGCGAGGGCGCCCACGCCGTGGTGCGCGCCAACGATGAAGTCATCATCGTGAAGTCGGCCAGCCGGCTGGTGCACACCGTGCACCGCGTGGTGACGGTGCTCGACAACGGCAGCGACGACCTGGGCCGCTTCGGGGTGAGCTACGATGCCCTGCGCTCGCTAAGCTACCTGCGCGGAGCCGTGTACGATGCCGACGGCCGCCTGCTGCACCAGCTGCGGGCCGCCGAGATAAAGGACGAAGGCGTGGGCAACGACGGCATGAATTTTATGACCGACGTGCGCGTGCGCTACGCTGACCTGCGCCAGCCGCAAAGCCCCTACACGGTAGAATTCGACTACGAAATCGTGTCGGATAATGCGTTGTTCTATCCCGATTTCCAGCCCCAGGAAGAGGAAGGCGTGGCCGTGCAGGCCGCCAGCCTGCGCGTGAGCATGCCCACCGCCCTGCCCCTGCGCTACCAGGAGCGGCAGCTGCCCGCCGGGGCGGCGGTGGTGCGCACCACCACCGGCAGCCAGCAGGT
>JALYUH010000490.1 GCA_030853985.1 Bacteroidota bacterium
CGGCCGAACTAATTGCCCGCGTAACGTTCTTTTGCAAAGTACACCTCCCCGGATGGCGCGGGAACGCGGACTACAACCGAAGGTCGGCGTAGCCAAAGTCCGTGCTACTTGCCCCCTAGCTTTACCCGTGTGAACCACTACCTCGAGCAAATTCTGCAGAACCCGCTGGCCTCGGCAGCCATTGTGGGCAACCTGGTCATCATCGAAAGCCTACTTTCGGTGGATAACGCCGCCGTGCTGGCCACGATGGTGGGCGACCTACCCAAGGAGCAGCGCCAAAAAGCGTTGCGCTACGGCATTTTCGGGGCGTATATCTTCCGGGGGCTGTGCATTCTGTTCGCCTCGTTTCTTATCAAGTTCTGGTTTTTGAAGCCGCTGGGCGGGCTGTACCTGCTGTACCTGGTATACGACCACTTTAAGGCCCGGCCCGCGCACGGCGAAGAGAAAATCGAGAAGGAAAAAAGCTGGTTCTACCGCAACACGCTGGGCTTGTTCGGCAAGTTCTGGGCCACCGTGGCGCTGATTGAGCTGATGGATTTGGCCTTTTCCATCGACAACGTGTTTGCCGTCGTGGCCTTCACCGACAATCTGATTCTGATTTGCGTGGGCGTGTTCATTGGCATTCTGGCCATGCGGCTGGTGGCGCAGGGTTTCGTGCTGCTCATGGGCAAGTACCCGTTTCTGGAAACGGCCGCCTTCGGCGTTATCGGCCTGCTGGGCCTGAAGCTGGTGCTCTCGCTGGTGGCCCACTTCGCGCCCGGCCACCCGGTGAGCGAGGCGCTCGAAAGCGAAGCCGCCGACGTGGCGATTACCGTGCTCACGGTGGCCGCGTTTGCCGTGCCGTGGGCCACGTCGGTACTGTTCAACGTGCCCCGGCACGCCGGCGGCAGCCGCCCCACCGAAACCAGGCCCACGGGCACCGCGCCGCAAAACAACTAAAAGCGGCCGACGAAACGTACCGGAAAACCAGTATTTTTTGCCCCGAATCGGCGGCTGGCTATTATTTTCCGGGTCGGCAGCCGTTTTGGCGCTAGTTTCGGCCAGCTTTCAGCGGGGCCGCTTTCCCGCCCAAAGCCGGCCAATGCTTACCATTCTCACGCTTTACGCCGCTTTGTGGGCCGGGCCCGTCGCCCCCACTCAAACGGCCCCGCCGGATACTACGCGCCAGTTCAAGGGCTTCGCCAACCTGCCTTTTGCCTGGGGCACCATGCTGCTGCGCAACGGCCAGGTAGTGCGGGCTTACCTGCCCACCGCCACCACCCGCGGCCTCGAAGGCGTAGTGATGTATTACCCGCAGGCCCCCGGTACTGCCACCGGCAAGGCCGCCCGGCCCAAATCGGTGGCGGCGCCCAACGTGCAGTGGCTGCGGGTGGCCGGCCAGTACTGGGAGGTATTGCGCAGCGGCAAGCACGACGACGGCAACCTGGCCCAGCGCCGCCAGGCTGGCCCCGTCGAACTGTTTCTGGTGCAGGCCTCGGCCACGCTCATCCTCACCGCCCTGGGCCCCAACCCGGTGATGAGTTCGCCTGCCGGGGCCACCCTGCCCGAGCTAAGCGCCTCGCCCGCAAGCTGGTATCTGCGGCGGGCGGCGGGGCCGCCGGTGCTAGTAGCGCCGGTCAATTTCGCCAGCCAGGTAGCCGGCTTCCTGCACGACGACCCCGAACTGGCTCGCCGCGTAGCTGCCGGCCAGCTGGGCTACCGCTACGAGGAACTGGAGAGCGTCATTCAGCAATACAACCAGCGCGCCCGCCGCTAGCGCAGGCTACAGCAACTGATGCTGCGCGGCCAGCCGGATAAGCGCGGCCGTATTGTTGACGGCGAACTTGGCCAGCAGGTTGCGGCGGTGGGTTTCGATGGTGAGCGCACTCAAAAATAGCCGGTCGGCAATGTCCTGGCTGGTGAGGCCCTGGGCGATGAACCCCAGGATTTCCTTTTCGCGGCGCGTGAGCGGGGGCACCGCCGCCCCGGCGGGCTCGGGCAGCAGCAGCAGTTCCTGCACTTCCTCGCTGAAATATTTTTTGCCGGCCTGCACACGGGCAATGGCCTCGGCCAACTCCTCGGGCGAAGCGTTTTTGAGCACGTAGCCGGCCGCGCCGTGGGCCATCATGCGCGTGACGTAGCTTTTTTCGTTGAGCGTGGTGAGGGCCAGGATTTTCAGGCCGGGGTACTCGTCCACCAGGCGGCGGCACACGTCGAGGCCGCTTTGGTCGGGCAGGTTGATGTCGAGCAACACCACGTCGGGGCGGTGGGCGGCCACGGCGGCGTAGGCTTCGGCGGCGGTAGCAGCGGTGGCTACCACAGCCAGGCCGGGCAGTGGCGCAAGCAGGGCCTGCAACCCGGCTAGTACCATGGGATGGTCATCAACGAGCAGAATTCGGGTCGGAGTCATGGCGGCGGGGTTGCAGGAGGTGGGAATGGAAAGGGGCGGGCCCGTAAAGATGGCGTGAGGAGAAAGAATGGGCTGTTCCAACTGCTCCCCGCATGACTTTCCTTCGCCTCACCACTCAAGCCGGCAAACGCAGTTCCAGGCTGAATGACGTGCCCTGGCCGGGGGCCGACTGCACCTCCAGCGTGCCGCCGAGGTAGCGGGCGCGGGCCTGCACGCTGCGCAAGCCCACGCCGGTGCCGACCACGCTGGGGTCGAAGCCGCGGCCGTCATCTTCTACCACCAGGTGCAGTTCGGGGCCGTGGCGCATCAGCTGCACCAGCACCTCCTGCGCCTGGGCGTGCTTCAGTACGTTGTTCAGCAGCTCCTGCACCAGGCGGTAGAGCTCCACTTCCAGCGTTTGGGGCAGGCGGGTTTCCAGGCCGTGGAGGTGCAGCTGTACGTGCAGGTTGCCGGCCTGCTGCGTGGTGGCGCATAAGTCCTGCAGGGCCTGGGCCAGCCCGAAAGCCAGCAGCGCTTCGGGCATCAGGTTGCGGGCCACGCGCCGTAGCTCGCCAATGGAGCTGTCGAGGTGCTCGATGGATTGGCTGACCAGCGTACTGGCCTCTTCGGGCAACGCGGCGCGGCTGCGGGCCGCCGCCAGGTAGTATTTCACCGTGGAAAGCATGCCGCCAAGGCCGTCGTGCAGGTCGCGGGCTAAGCGGCGGCGCTCCTCTTCCTGGCCTTGCAACACGGCCTGGGCCGTGAGCAGGGCCTTCTCCTGCTCGCGCTGCCGGGCCGCCTGCCGTTGGCGATACCGCAGTAGCGCTGTAGCCAGCCCGCCGGCCGCTACCAGCGCCAGCAGCAGTACCAAGTACACGGCGTTGAGGCGGCGCTGCTGGCGCAGCACCAGTTGCTCGGTGGCCTGGGTTTGGCGCAGGGCGCGCAGCTGCCCGGCCTGCTGGCGGGTGCGGTAGCGGGTTTCAAGCTGGGCCACCTGCGCCCGCACGGCGGTGCCGGCCAGCGAGTCGCGCAGTTCGTGGCTGCGGCGGTAGTAGCGCAGGGCTTCGGCCCACTGGCCGCCCTGCTCGGCCAGCCGGGCCAGCCCTTCAAGGTTGTCGATGAGCTGGCGCGAGTCGCCGAGCTGCTCGGTGAGGGCCAAGCTGCGCTCCAGGCTGGCGCGGGCGGCGGGCAGGTCGCCGGCCTGGCGTGCCAGCTGGCCCAGCTCAAATAGCAGCTTGGCCTCGTAGCCGGCCGCTCCTTTGCGCTGGGCATAGGCCACCGCCTGCCCGAAGGCTCGCCGGGCCGCCGTGGGCTGCCGGGTGCTGCGGTAGTACTGGCCCAGCGTACCGTAGTACTCATCGGCGTAGAGTTGGCCGGCCGCCAGCAGCGGGCGGGCGGTACGCAGCACCCGTTCGGCGCTATCGGGATGCGCCTGCTGCAGATGCAGGCGGGCCAGCTGCAGGTACACGGGCAGCAGCTCGGGCACGGGGCCGGTTTGGGGGGCGAGAGCGGCGGCCAGCCGCCAGTAGCGGGCCGCCTGAGCGGGCTGGTTGGCCGTCAGCAGGCTGTTGCCGAGGTTGGCGTACACGGTAAGTAAGGTGCAGCCGGCCTCGGGTAGCGGGGCCAAGTAGGTGGCCGCCCGCAGGTAGTTGCGCACGGCGACGGCGTACTGGCCCTGGCGGTCGGCCACGGTGCCGCGGTTGTTGGCAATGGCGGCCAGCAGCCGGGCCAGGCGCGGGGCCGGCCGCTGGCGGTAGAGGGGAGCGGCGGCGGCCTGTGCCCGGGCTCCGTAGCGGGCAGCCCGGGCGTTGTCGTTGCGAATAATGGCCAACGCGCTTAGTTGCAGCCAACTGTGGGCCTGCCCGTAGCCGAAGCCCGTGGCTTGGCTCAAGGCCAGGGCCTGGCGGGCGTAGCGGCGGGCGCGGGCGGTGTCGGTCGCGGCTAGGGCCGCCGAGAGGCGCAGAGCGGTTTTGGCGCGGGCTGTGTCGGTGGTAGCGGTTTGCAGGGCGCGCAGCAGGCTGTCGGGGACGGGGGCGGGCACCTGCGCGGCCAGGGGAAGGGCCAGCAGTAGCCCGCCCGGCAGCAGCAACAGCCATTGCCGCCACTTTGGCCACCAGGGCCGCCCACGCCCCGCCGGTTGCACAAAAACAGAGGAACACCACGCTGCCATAGGCTCCAAAATTGGGCAGGAATCGGCGAAAAACCGGGGCGGCGGCCAAAACTACTGGTTTTCCAGTAGCCGGAATTACTGCTTTTCAATGAAGTCCATCGGGGCAGGTCACCGCCAACTTTGCTTCATCGCAACGGCCCGAAGGTCAACGCCTTTCAGCATCGGTTTTTTACTCCCTTTCAATCCCCTTTCTCATGAAAACGCTCGCCGCTTCCGTTTTTGTTGCCGCTGCTGTGCTGCTGGCCGCCCGCCCCGCCACCGCCCAAACCCGCGCCTTCAAAGTGAACCTGCTTAGCCCGTTTGTGAAAACCGGCTCCTTTTTCTACGAGCAGCAGCTCGGGGCCAAAAGCAGCCTGCAGCTGGGCGCGCTGGCAACCTATTGGAGCCCCGACGGCAACACCACGCTCCGCGGCTTCGCCTTCACACCCGAGTTTCGGCGTTACTTCGCCGGCCGCGAGCAGGCCCTAAACGGCTTCTACGTAGCCCCTTTTCTGCGCTACCAGAAAATGGCCCTTCGCATGGCCGTCACCGACGAAACCGAAACCCCCTACACCGGCACCGTAACCCTGCAAACGCTGGGCGCGGGCCTGGTGGTGGGCCATCAGTGGCGCTACGGCGGCCGCGTCACGCTCGACACCTTCCTCGGGCCCTCCTACAGCCGCAACGTGGCCCACTTCGCCATCGGCGACGCCCCGGCCACCGACCAGGCCGACTTGGGCGGGTTCAGCGGCTTCGGCCTGCGCGCGGGCATCACGCTGGGTGTGGCGTTCTAACCGGTTTCCATTTTAACTTTCCACTTTTCTCCAGCCCTTTTTCTGCCCCGGCCGGGCCGCTGCTCACGGTGGCCCGTGCCTCGGACGGGCGCTTCCACCACCCTTTTTTATTGCTGACCCATGCGTCTTGCCAACTATTCCGCCCCCAAAAGCCTGCTGACCGGTGCGGCCCTGGCCCTAGCGCCCGCCGCCTTCGCCCAAACCACCCCGGCCCCAACTGCCGAAGCAGCCCCTAAGTGGGAGTTTTACTTTGAAGCTGGCCCCAAAGCCAGCATCTTCCGCAACGTGCAGCACAGCACCACGGTACTCGACCCCCGCCTGGGTGGCGCGCTCGACCCCTACTCGCCCGAGTTCACGGTCGATAACACCGTGTCGGCCTTTGCCGATGTGAAGGCCTTTCGGCCGATTACGCGGCACCTACTGTTCGGAGCTTCGACGGGCCTCGACATGCAGCAACTTGATTTCAGCACGTCGTGGCGCGCTACGGTGCCGGGCTACCGGTCCTACACCTCCGGCGAGCGGGTGGTGCGGCTGCTCACCCGGGTGCGGGTCGATGCCGGCCTGCACGCGGCCCTGGGCCTGGGCCGGGCCGGCGAGCTGCGCCCCGGCGTGTCGTTGGGCCAGATGCTGAACGTGTCGAAAAATGGCTTCAGCTACTCCTACGCGCAGGGCGAGCTGGCCTACGCCATCGGCAGGGTGTTGCTGTCGGCCCGCGCTTCCGTCATGCCCTACAACACCACCATTCCCGACGTGGAGAACATTGCCCGGCGCAACGATAGCAGCGCCTCCGTGGTGCGCAACGAGTACCGCATCAGCGAGCTGCAGGTTGGTATTGGGGTGCGGCTATAAGCGCATACCCCGCTAAACGAGCAAAAAGCCCCAAATCGGAATGAGTTGGGGCTTTTTGCTTATAAGAAAAGGGAAGCCGGGCGCTGACCGCTATTTGCGGCCATTTCCCCGGCCGCCTTTGTTGCCGTGCTCTTTGTCCTTATCCGTCAGGGTGAGCGTGATGCCGCCGTCTGGATTGGTGATGGCCACCGTGTCGTACACGCGGCCCAGCGATTCGGCGTGCGTGTTTTCGGTGAAGGTGGAGTTGAACACCACCCGTTGGGCCGGCCGGGCCGTGGCCGGAACCGTGCCGCGCCACACGATGGTGACATTACCCGAAGGCGTGGCCACGAGCTTCTCGCGGGTCATCGTCACGCAATCGGTGCTGGCTAGCGCGGGCACGCCCAACAGGCTGTTGGGCAGGCACTGCGTCGTTTCTTCTTTCAGCACGTAAGCGCCATTGCCCCGCTGCGGTACCCCGCCGTAGGTGTTTTGGGCCGAGGCGGTACGACCACCCAGCGATACTGCGGCAAAAAATACGACACCGGCGATGCGTTGAACAAGATTTTTCATGAGGATAAACGATAGGAATGAATGTAAAAAACGAACGTGCAAAGCAGCAGATTTCAAATAGCGTACCAGAACGCCCCTGGTGGCAACCAAGCAGCTGGATTTCATTCAAAAAGTTCTGCTTTTTGTCAAAGGGACAAGCCGGTTGCGGCGCATCGGATAGCGAAGCGGCGGCCGCATTGAGTTGCACGCGGCTAATTACGCCTGCTTCATTTCTTTGAGGTGCAGCAGCATGTCGGCCGTCATCTTGTCGAGGTCGAAATCGGGCTGCCAGCCCCAATCCTGGCGGGCCTTGGTGTCGTCGATGCTGGCGGGCCAGGAATCGGCGATTTTCTGGCGGCCATCGGGCTGGTAAGTGACTTCAAAACCGGGCTCGTGCTGCTGAATACTGGCCGTGATTTCGGCCGGCGAAAAGCTCATGGCCCCCAGGTTGTAGCTGGTACGCACCTTGATTTTTTCGGCCGGGGCGTGCATCAAATCCAGCGTGGCCTTCAGCGCGTCGGGCATGTACATCATGGGCAAATACGTGTCAGCTTCGAGGAAGCACTCGTAGTTCTCGCCCGCCACGGCGCGGTGGTAGATGTCCACGGCGTAGTCGGTGGTGCCGCCGCCGGGCAGGCTCTTGTAACCGATGAGGCCGGGGTAGCGCAGGCTGCGCACGTCCAGCCCGTGCTTGCGGTGGTACCACTCGCACCACTGCTCGCCGGCCAGCTTGCTGATGCCGTACACCGTGTTGGGGTTCATAATCGTCACCTGCGGCGTGTTATCGCGCGGCGTGTCGGGGCCGAACACGGCAATGCTGCTGGGCCAGTATACCTGGGCCACGCCGTGGGCCACGGCCGCCTCCAGCACAATCAGCAGGCCGTCCATGTTCAGTTGCCAGCCGAACAGCGGGTTTTTCTCGGCCGTGGCCGAGAGCAGCGCGGCGAGGTGGTAAATCTGCTTGGGGCGGTACTGGCGGATGAGCTTGTCGAGGCGCGAGCGGTCGAGCACGTCGAGCAGCTCGAAGGGGCCGCCGGCCAGCATGCTGGGGTCTTTGGGCGGGCGCACATCGGCGGCCACCACCAGGTGGGGCTCGTAGCGCTGGCGCAGGGCGGCCACCAGCTCCAGGCCGAGCTGGCCGCAGGCGCCGATGACCAGCACCGCGCCGGGTAATACAGAGGTTTCAGGGTCGCCGGGAGTGGGAGCCATGCAGGATGTTCGGAGTGAGTGAGGGTGGGGGAGAGGGGGTTTTGGAGGGCAAAGATACCGGCCGGCGGGGCGTGGGCCGCCGCCGCCGGAAGGCAACCAAATTTATGCCTCACGTATACGGCCCCAGCCTATGACGACTCCGCTTTGCCAGCTTATTTATCGCAGCCGCGCCGCAAAACCCTTCTCCTCGGCTGCCCTGGCCGCCCTGCTGCGGGCCTCGCGCCTGCGCAACCAGGAACGACACATCAGCGGGATTCTGCTCTACGCCGGCGAGCAGTTCATGCAGGTGATTGAGGGCTACGAGCCCACCCTCACCACCCTCTACGACCACATCCGGGCCGACCCCCGCCACACCGATGTGCAGCTGCTGGCCTACGGCCCGGCCACCGGCCGCTGGTTTGCCGACTGGCGCATGGGCTACGCGGCCGTAGCCGCCAGCCAGTTCGAAAAGGTCACCGGGTTTTTGCCCCTGGCCCAGGCCCCGGGCCTCACGGCCCACCCGCCGGCAGTCCTGGCCCAGCTGCTGCGCTCGTTCGCGCAAACCGAGGGGTAGCGCCCGGCTGCCGGCTGCCGCCCAGGCCTACCTTTGGCCGATGCAACGTTTCTGTCTTTACGGGGGTATGGCGCTGCTGCGCGTGCTTTCGTTCAGCAGCCGGGCGCAGGTGCCCGCGCCGCCCGCCCCCTACCGCAACCTCGTGCTCGAGGGCGGCGGCATTCGCGGCATTGCCTACGGCGGGGCGCTGCTGGAGCTGGAGCAGCGCGACGTGCTGGCCGGCCTGCGCCGGGTGGGCGGCACCTCGGCCGGGGCCATTCAGGCGGCGCTGCTGGCCAACTACCCCGTCGATTTATTCGACTACCCGCGCTACCTGCCCGCCGGCGCACCTGCCGCGCCCGATGCCCATGGCCGCGCCTTAAACCCGAAACGCTGGGCCTGCGCCTCAACCGCGCCGAGCAGATTCCGCTCGACGGCGCGCCCGCCGGCCGCCAGCAGCTCGCCCCCTACGCCATCACCGATTTCAACACCTACATGGGCGCACGCTATACCGTGGCCCTCGAAAACTTCAACCCCGTGCAGCCCGGTGACTGGCAGCGCACTATCAGCATCGAATTTCTGAATTTCAGCCCCAAAATCAAGCGCATTTCGGATGCCCGGAAAAAACAGCTGATGGACAGCGGGCGCAAAGGGGCGCAGGCGTTTCTGGCGCGGCAGAAGTAGCGGCGACCACCAAGCCAAAAGCCGCTGCCCAACGAGTGGAGCAGCGGCTTCGGTTGCCAAATTTTCGCCTACGCTGTGCGGAAGCCAGTGGCTTGGCGCACGCTGCGCTCGTTGCCGGTGGCGGCATCGGCGTAGGAATGGTCGCCCACCTCCACCGACAGGCGCTTGCCGACCAGCTGCTTGGTGTCGAGGTCTTTGCCGGCCTCCGGCTTAATGCCCACGGCCGAATACAGCTGGAGAATGATGGGGTGGCCGGCCTCGGAATTGTAGAAGCGCTGCGACACGAACCCGTCTTCGTTTTCCATGTGCGCGGCAAAAAACGGCACGTGCTGATGCTCGCTCACGCCTTCTTCGATGGCGGTAATTTCAACCGTGTGGCGGCCGTCGGGGAGGAAGCCTTTGTCCTGGCCTTTGTCAACTGCGATTTTCATATAACTAAATTTATTGGGAGATGTAAGCTAATGGTGTTAGTTTAACGGGGCCGCCAAAGCAAGGTTGCGCGCCGCCTAAAACAAAATGCGTGACCGCCTCGCCGGCCAACCCAACCCGGTATCTTTGAGTATTCAACCCAGCATCCCACTCATTCATCACCCTATGTACGCCACGCTCCAGCCCGACCTCGAACAGGAACTTCAGAAAATCAAAGATGCCGGCCTTTTCAAAAAGGAGCGCATCATCACCTCGCCTCAGGGGGCCGAGATTGCAACCGACGAAGCCGGCGAAGTGCTGAACTTCTGCGCCAACAACTACCTGGGCCTCAGCTCGCACCCCGAGGTCATCAAGGCCGCCAAGGAAGCCATCGACACGCACGGCTACGGCATGTCGTCGGTGCGCTTCATTTGTGGTACGCAGGATATTCATAAGGAGCTGGAAGCCAAGCTAGCCGAGTTTCTGGGTACGGAGGACACCATTCTGTACGC
>JALYUH010000491.1 GCA_030853985.1 Bacteroidota bacterium
GCCTGCTGGCCCGCACCGGCCCGCGCGCGCCCGAGGGCTGGACCGCCGCCGCGCCGCCCGCCACCACCGCCCCCAAAGTAGTGGCCCGCGCCCTGGCCGCGCCCGATTGGTTCGTGCTCTGCGGCCCGCCCGGCACCGGTAAAACCCGCGCCGTGCTGCGCGAGCTGGCCGTGAACCTGTATCGGCAGGACAAGCAGGTGCTGCTGGCCGCGTACACCAACCGCGCCGTAGACGAAATCTGCGAGCAGCTGGTGCAGGCCGGGCTGCCCTTCATTCGGGTGGGTTCGCGGCTGGGCACCGCGCCGGTGTACCGCCCTTACTTGCTCGATAACATGCTGGCCGACTGCAACAGCCGCCAGATGGTGCGCGGCCGCCTCACCACCTGCCCGTTCTACGTGGGCACGGTGGCCAGCCTGCTGGGCAAGCCCGAGCTGTTCATGCTCAAGCAGTTCGACCTGGCCGTGGTGGACGAGGCCAGCCAGGTGCTCGAAGCGCCCATGCTCTCGCTGCTGGCCAAGGTGAAGAAGTTCATCCTCATCGGCGACCACCGGCAGCTGCCCGCCGTGGTGGCCCAGGAGCCCGAAACCAGCGCCGTCGCGCCCGAAGCGGCGGAGTTATTGCGCAAAAACCTCGGCCTCACCAACCTGCGCAACTCGTACTTCGAGCGGCTGTTCCGGCGGGCCGAGGCCCACTGGCCGCACGCCCACGGCACCCTCGCCGACCAGTACCGCATGCACCAGGAGCTGGCCGTGCTGGTGAACGACGACTTCTACGAAGGCCAATTGCGCTGCCCGCTGCCCTGGCAGGCCGAGCCGCTGGCCCGCACCAACTGGCCCACCGCACCCGACGCCTTCACCGCCCGGCTGCGGCAAGAGCGCGTTGTTTTCGTGCCCACCCGCCGCCAGCCGGAGGATTTATCGATGAAGGAATCGGCTCAGGAAGCCGAGTTGGCGGCCCGCGCTGCCGCCTACGTGGCGCAGGGCTACGGCACTAAGTTCAACCCCGAAACCACCCTCGGCATCATTGCCAGCTACCGCAACCAGGCGGCCCGCATCCGCGCGCGGCTGGCCCAGCTGGCCGTCGAGCTGGGATTGCCCGCCCTAGCCCAGGTCAGCGTCGACACCGTAGAGCGCTACCAGGGCAGCCAGCGCGAGGTCATCATCGTGAGCTTCTGCTGTCATCACGAGCACCAGCTGGAGCTGATGGTGTCGCCCGACGAAACCGGGCAGGTCGACCGCAAGCTGAACGTGGCCCTCACGCGTGCCCGCCAGCAGCTCGTGCTACTCGGCAACGAAACGATGCTGGCCCGTGCCCCGCACCACGCCGCCCTGCTGGCCCGGGTGGGCGCGCCAGCCGCCAACGGCTAAGTCAGCCAGCTAGCCAGCACGCAAAAAGCCCCCGCTTCCATTGCTGAAGGCGGGGGCTTGTCGATGAAAGGAGATTTGGCTACTGAATCTTGTTCAGCGTAACCTCGAAGCGCAGCACGGAGTTGGCCGGAATTTTAGACGAGGGCGACTGCGACCCGTAAGCCAGCCCCGACGGAATCAGCAAGATGCTTTTTTCGCTGAGGCGCATGAGGGCAATGCCTTCGTCCCAGCCGGCAATTACCCGCCCCGCCCCCAGCGTGAAGGGAATGGTGCCGGCATCGAAAGCATTGCCGTTGAGCAGCGTGCCGGCGTATTCCACCGTTACGGTGCGGCCCGCCGTGGCTTGCAGGCCGTTGGGGTTAGTGGTAACCGGGATGTAATACAGGCCCGAAGCCTGCTTACGTGCGTTCGTGATTCTGTTATCCGCCAGATACTTCTGGATGGTCGCATCGTCGGCGGCCGAATTGTCCTGCTGCACAACGGTTTGCGGCGCATCTTTCGAGCAGGAAGTAGCAGCTAGGGCGGCACCCGCCACAAGCATTGGAAAGAGCAAGCGGGCCGCAGCGCTGGAAATATGGTTCATCATTATCAGTTTTTTGGTAAAAATAAGCCTTCTGGGCTACACAACTCCGTAGGCGCGGCCAAAAGTGCCATTGAAGCTTCGGCTAACTTAGGCGCGGGGAACCGTGGTGCCGGGGCAACGCGCCCAGTGCAGCATACCAACCAGAGCCAATCCGGCACCAGATGGTTGCTTGGCGAGCTCTTGATGCTGCCGGGGCAGCGCTACCCAACCGCCGGCCGCCGAACGGCCGCGCTGGTCGTCCGGCACCACCACTCTGCGGCCATTACCACCAGCGCACCCAGCGAATAGGCCAGCATATCGCCCCCGCTAAAGTGGCTGCCGAGCACAATGCGCGCAAGCCGCCATTGCTGCCAGCCCAAATAGCCCAACAGGTTGATATACTGAAGGCCTTCCATCAGATAGCTAATCAATAATACTGCTACCAGCATGCGCGCCGGCCGTGCCGCCACCAAGCTGCGCCCCAGGCAATATAGGAAAATGGTTGCCAGGACATCGCCTCCGTACGGCCGGATAATCTGGTCGTGCGCATAGCGGGCAATAATGATTTCCGTGAGCAGCAAGCCACTGGCCAACAAGAAGTAACGTTTGCTAAAGTGCAGCATAGGACTAAGAATACCGGAGCCAATCCAAACAGCCCGTTGCGCGGCACCCAGCGAAACCTGAGCGCCTGTTTGGGTTGGCGCATCGACTGGGGGCGGGACAGCCGTTTTGTTAGTTGGGGGCCTGGTGCATGGGGCAGCGCCGGGCCCCGGCGGCTACTGGGGCTGCCGCCGGGGCCAAATCCAGGGCCTGAATGCGTGCCCGGTACTCGGCGGGCAGCATGGCGCTTTTGGCCCATTGGCTGATGGCTAAGTGCCGGCTGGCCCGGTAAGCGGCCACCGCCGGGCGCAGCGCCGCGCCGCCCGGCAGGCCCAGCTGGGCGCGCACTACTTCGGGCACCACGAGGCCCTGCACCGCCCGCAGCAACTGGTAGCGCGGGCCGCCCAGGTGCTTGCGGTACTGAAGGTACAGGTCGGCGGTGAGGAAGCTGGCGGCCGTGTCGGCGGCCAGGTGCTGCGCCCGCGCCGCCTGCCATTCGGCGTAGGAGGGGGGCAAGTCGGGCACCCCCATGCGCCGGCCCACGCGGCAAAATACGTCCGTTATTTCGGCGCACTCGGCCGGCGTGAGGGGCCGTTCCAGCACCTCAAAAGCCCGGATGGAATACCCGATGAGCATAAAGAGCACGTCGCGGTAGGCCCAATCGGGAATATCCTGCCCGCGCTTTTTCTCCACCGCGCCGTGAATAGCGGCGATGGTGTCGATGGCCTTTTCGGCCCCGGCGCAGTCGGCAAACACGATGCGCCGGGCGTAGTCCACCGTCGAAAACAGGCGACCCAGCGGGTCGGCCGGCAGGCGGCCGGTGAAGTACAGCCAGTCGACGGCTTTGTTGAGGGCAAACTCGGCCGCCGCCCCGGCAAAGATGAACAGCACGGTATCGGAC
>JALYUH010000503.1 GCA_030853985.1 Bacteroidota bacterium
GGCCTGCGCCTGACCTGGCACGAAGTAGCCGGCCGCACCACCGCCCTGCTGCACCTGCCCGCCCCGCAGGCCACCATGGAAGCCCATTTTTCGGCCCTGGTCTATGAGGAGGAAGAAGAGCCAGCCGAAAATGAAGCCGAAGAAACCCGCCCCCGCTACTTTACCCTGGAAGCCACGCTGGGCCTGAGCGGCCCCGCGGGTACGCCCACTGCGGTAAGCGAATGGGCCGGCGACGTGCATCGCCAGCTGGGCCGTGGCCCCGCCGGCGGCCGCCCCACCACCGCCGGGGCCTTCCTCGAAGCGCTGGGTACGCTACTGGGCCCGCGCCCCAACACGCAGGTACCCGTGATGCGCATTGTGCGTTCCTGATGCCCATGCGTGCCCGGCTCGACGCGGCCCTGCTAACCCGCCCGCCCCGCCTGCTGCACGCCCTGCTGCCCGGCTGCGAGTGGACCGGCCCGGCCACTGTGCCCGCTGGCGCACCAGTCGTATATCTCACCTTCGACGATGGTCCCATTCCCGAAGAAACGCCCTGGGTGCTAGAACAACTAGCTCTTTTTCAGGCAAAAGCCACGTTTTCGGCCGCTTTTTCCCACACGTACAGGAGCAGCTCGCGGGCCAGGTAGGGGTCGGCCAGCTCGCGGCGCACCGCCACCGGCCGGCGCCAGGCCAGCTGCGGCAGCAGCACGTGGGCGAAGTTGTAGGGATGCTGACGGGCCATGCCGCAAAAGTACGGCCGGGGCGGGGTAAACGAACAGCCGACGGCACATTCTGCCCATCAGGCCGGGGCCGCCCGATAACAGGCTGATTGCGGGCTGGCGCGCGCCAGCAGCGCGCCAGCAGCGCGCCAGCAGCGCGCCAGCAGCGCGCCAACTGCGCCAGCAGCGTAACTGGCAGCTTACCCCTCTCCCATCGCCTTTTCCAACACCTGCCACAGCACCTCCGCGCTGCGGCTCCACGAAAACCGGCCCAAGTTGGCGTGGCCCTGCGCCACCAGCTGCTGCCGCAGGGCGGGCTCGTGCCAGAGGCGGGCCAGGCCGGCGGCAATGCTGGCCACGTCGAGCGGGCTGGCGAGGAGCGCGCCGCCCGGCCCAGCCACCTCGGGCATCGAGCTGACATTGCTCGTGAGCACCGGGCAGCCGCTGGCCTGCGCCTCCACAATGGGAATGCCAAACCCCTCGAAATAGGGCACGTACACCGTGGCCAGCGCCGCCGCATAGAGGCCGGCCAGCTCCTCATCGGAAACGCGGCCGGTGAAATGCACGGCACTTTGGTGATGCAGCTGCTGGTAGGCATCGAGGATGGGGCCGGCTTTCCAGGCCTTGCGGCCCACGATGAGCAGCTGCGCGTCGGCCGTACCGGGGCCGGTTTTGAACTGGTCGAAGGCTCGCAGCAGATTTGCCAGATTCTTGCGCGGCTGCAAGGCCCCCACGAACAGAAAATACGGCTTTCCCAGGCTAAACTGTTGGCGCACAGCCACCTGCTCCGCCGCTGGCAACGGCCGGAACCAGTCGGCCGGGGCGTTGTAAGCCACGCTGATTTTGGCGGGCGCAATGCCATACGTCTGCACGATGTCGGCCTTCGTGGCCTCCGATACGGCCACCAGCTGCGCCGAGGCCCGGGCAAAGCGCGGCGTAAAATAGTGGTAATACTGGCGCTGCAACAAGCCCACATCAAGCGGAAAATGCTCGAATGCCAAGTCGTGCAGCACGGTTACGCGGGGCACGCTGGTATGCAGCGTGGTGAAGCCATCGGGACTCAGGAAGGCGGCCGGGCGGTGCCGGGCCAGCCACAGCGCTACCGCCCCCTCAAACCAGGCCACGAACAGGAACGGGTGCCGCGCCGGGGGCAGCAGCACGTGCGGTACGACGTTGGGGCCCAGCAGGTAGCGCGCATCGTAGGCCCGGTCGAACAGGAAGTGGAACGTTACATCCGGGTGCTGGGCCACGAGGTGGCGCAGGGTTTCGAAGGTGAAGCGGCCAATGCCTTCGAGGTGCCCGCCGGGCAGCAGGAAACGGGTGTTGACGGCGAGGTGCATAAGTTGAATTAAAAAGGAATAATTAAAAATTAAAATTTGATGCTGCGTAATAATCAGCGGCAGAAAAACGGGGAAAGCCTGTTGGCGACTTCGCTCATTTTCAATTTTTAATTCTCAATTTTTACTTATCCTGTCCCGGCCGCAGCTGCGCGATTTCGCTGCGGCGCACCAGGCCGGTGCCCAGCACAATCAGCCCGAAAACCCCGGCCATTACGCCCGCCTCCAGCCACCAGCTCAGGCGCAGCCCGGCTTGCAAACCGAACCAGGCCCCGCACAGCAGCCCGAAGGCCAGCAGCAGCCGGGCCAGCAGGCGGCCGGGCACCCTCACGCCGGTGCGCCGCGCCACCAGCACCAGGTAGCCTACCGACACGGCCGCCGCGCACACCAGCGTATCGACCGAAGCCGCGATGGCCCCGAACCGGGGCAGGAAAATCAGGTTCAGGCCGATGTTGAGGGCGATGCTGCCGGCCACCAGCCAGCTCACGGCGCGCTCGTGGGTGGTGCTCGTGAGCAGGGTGCTGTAGATGGCGAAGAAGGCGTGAATCAATACGTTAACAAACAATATTTTCAGGCACAGCGTCATGCGGGCCACCTCGGCCGGGCTGCTGTGGGTGAACTGCCAGAACACCACTTCGCCCCGAAACAGGATGAAGGCCACCACGAACAGCAGCGGCAGCGTGAGGATGCGCTGCCCGAAGCGCAGCAGCTCGCGCTGGGCGCCGATATCCTTCGGCACGCTGGCAAACTTGGCAAAAAACAGCGGCAGCACCGTCCAGGCGTACATCATCACGGCATCGACCCAACGGTAGGCCCCGGCGTAGTAGCCGGCTTCGGTGGGCGAGGCCAGGCGCTCCAGCATCACCATGTCGATGCGCTCGTTCACGCCGTAGAGCAGCGTCATCAGGGCGAAGGGCAGGCTGGCGCGCAGGGCCATGCGGGCCACCGGCCCCTGCCAGCGGTAGCGGATACGCCCGAAAAACCGCGTCATCAGCCCATAGGTGAGCACCGTGGTGAAGGCCGCCGCGCCCAGCCGCGCCCCCACGTAGCGGGGCAGCGTGAGGCCCAGCGGCAGCAGCACCAGCACGCCCCCGAGCAGCACAAACTTCTCGGCCACCGAGAGCACGGCATCGGTGTTGAATTTCTGGTGGGCCTGGAGCGTGCCGCGCAGAAACTGCCCGTACTGGGCCAGCAGTAGGGCCGCGCCCACCGCCCCGAGTAGCAGCAGCTCGGGGCCGCGGTAGCCCAGCCCCCACCCGATGAGCAGCATGGCGGCCAGGGCCACGAAGTTGAGCGCCCCGCGCAGGGGCAGCAGCGTGGGGAAGGTTTCGGCCAGGAAGCGGGGCTCGGCGGCCACGCGCTGCACGGCGTAGGGCGTGAGGCCGAGGTCGGAGAGGGCGGCCACCACCAGCGTGAGGGCCGACAGGGCCGTGATGAGCCCGAAGGTGGCGTGCCCGAGCCGGTCCTGCACCAGGTTTTCGACCACCACCCAGCCGGGTTTCACCAGCAGGTTGAGCAGGACGACGAAGCTGATATTGCCGAAAAAGCGTTTGATACGGAGGGCTGGGCTAAACCGGGAAACATAAATACCGCGCCGGACGCGGGCCGCAAAGCTACGAACCGCGCCGAAGCTGCCGGGCCATGCACCGGACCGGGCGTTTTGGCGCTTACCTTTGCTTGCCGCTGTCCCGCGCCGGGCCTACTGTAATTGGCCGGCGGGGCGGGGGCCTTTCTTTTCCATATGTCTGCACCTTCTTTCTCGCTAGTGGGCCTCGGGCCCATTATCAACCGCTGGAAGCACTTCGTGGCCGGGGCCGTGGCCTTGGCGGCCATCGTAAGCATCGTCGTCTCGCTGCTGCTGCCCAACGTGTACCGTTCCACGGCCGTTTTCATTCCGACCAACCCGCAAACGGCCGACCCTGACCGCCTGCTGCAGGAAAACGCCCAGCGCGGGCAGCTCGAGCTCAGCGGCCGGGCCGAAGACCTGGACCGGGCCATCACCATCGGCGAGTCGCAGCCCGTGGCCGAGCTGATGATTAAAAAGTTCGGCCTGCACAAGCACTACAAGGCCGGCACGCCCGGCGATGATGCCGTGGATAACTACGTGCTGAGCGAGTTTTCCAGCAACCTGGGCATCGTGCATAATGAGCGGGATGCCATCGAGCTGACCTTTAGCGATGCGGATAAAAACCTGGCCGCCACTATTGCCAACACGATGGTTCACGTCATCGACTCGGTGAACCAGCAGCTGACCCTGGAAAACCGCCGCACCGTGCTCCAGCTCTACCGTACCCGCTACGAGTACTTGAGCACCAGCTTCGAAAACAGCCGCCGTGAGCTGGTGGGTGCCCGCCGGCACTACGGCATCTTCGGCCTCGAAATGCAGGGCCGCTACATGGTGAAGCAGCTCATCGAAACCGAGGCGGCCCTGCGCAAGGCCGAAGCCAGCGGCGGCGACGTGGCCGGCCTGCGCCGTGCCCTGCGCGGCCTCACCCGCACTGATGGCGGCAACCTCATCAACCTGGAAAGCTACGTGCGCGGCACCGACTCGCTGGCCATGTTCACAACCCGCGTGGCCGATTTGCAGGGCCGCCTCATCGCGGCGCGCGCGGCCTACGAAACCGCCGAGCTCAGCATCAAAGGCCAGCTTTCCAGCCTCTACATCGTGCAGAAAGCCTACCCGGCCACCCGCAAGTTCAAGCCGGTGCGCTCGCTTATCGTGCTGGGCTCGGTGCTGGCCATGTTTGTACTGGCGGTGCTGTTTGTGGCCCTGCTCGAGCTTTACCGTTACCACCGGCC
>JALYUH010000524.1 GCA_030853985.1 Bacteroidota bacterium
CCAGCTGCTCGCCGAAGTAGTGCAGCAGCTGCCGGCGGCGGCACACGGCGCTTTCGGCGTAGTTGGTCATCTCGGCCAGCAGCTGGTGGGCGTTGTCGCGCTCGGTCACCGGCTTGTCCTTGCTGAACTTTTCGAGCTTGAGAATGTCGTCGTAGCTGTAGAACATCAGGCAGTTGCCTTCCAGGCCGTCGCGGCCGCCGCGGCCGGTTTCCTGGTAGTAGCCCTCAATGGATTTAGGCGCGTCGTAGTGAATCACGAAGCGCACATCGGGCTTGTCGATGCCCATGCCGAAGGCGATGGTGGCCACAATTACGTCGCACTCCTCATTCAGAAACGCATCCTGGTTGTCGATGCGCACCTGCTGGTCGAGGCCGGCGTGGTAGGGGCGGGCGCGCACGTCGTTCACGCGCAGCAGCTCGGCAATTTCCTCCACCTTCTTGCGGCTCAGGCAGTAAATAATGCCGGCCTTGCCCTTGTGCAGCTTCACGTACTGAATCAGCTGCTTTTTGGTGTTGTGCTTGGCGCGCACCTCGTAATACAGGTTGGTGCGGTTGAAGCTGGTCTTGAAGACGCTGGCGTCGTCCATCTGCAGGTTTTTCTGGATGTCCAGCTGCACTTTGGGGGTGGCCGTAGCCGTGAGGGCGATAATGGGCACGTTGCCCCCCAGGTTATCAATAATGCCGCGAATCTTGCGGTACTCGGGCCGGAAATCGTGGCCCCATTCCGAAATGCAGTGGGCCTCATCGATGGCCACGAAGCTGATGGTGCTTTTCAGCAAAAAATCAATGGTGTCGTCCTTGGTGAGGCTTTCGGGGGCCACGTAGAGCAGGCGCACCTCGCCGCTCATCACGTCTTTTTGCACCCGTTTCATCTCGGTTTTGGTCAGGGTCGAATTGTATACCTGCGCATTCACGCCGAAGGCAGCCAACTGGTCCACCTGATTTTTCATCAGGGCGATAAGAGGCGAAATGACAATAGCCGTGCCTGGCACCACCAACGCCGGTAGCTGGTAACACAAGCTCTTGCCCGCGCCGGTGGGCATAATCACAAACGTGTTGTGCCCGGCCAGTACATTTTGAATAACAGCCTCTTGCGTTCCCCGAAACTGGCCGTAGCCGAACACTTCTTTGAGCGTGTGTTTCAAATCGGCGGTAAGGGCCGGGGCTTCCTGAAGGGCAACTGAGGACATAGGACAAAAGCACTAATGAAAGGCGCACCGACTAGCGGTTCATTACGAAGATAATCAATAGACTCAGGTTTTAGCGTGAAAAATGGTGTTTTTTATGAATTGTGGAAAACAATTTTGTCATATTGCTACCTCCGCCCAAGTCCGGGTAGCCGCCGGGCCGCCACCCGACAATCGTTGGCACACGCCGGCTCTCCCGGCGGTTTGAATGCGGTGGCAATGGCCGTGGCGCTATAATTCGGATTGAAATGCTGTTCATCAACTGATGCTCGCTGGCGGCACAGCATTTCGGCGCGAAGCAACCAGTTTAGCTTCTATCCCCCAATTTTGCAAAAACAACTCCCCCCCGCGCTCATGGTTGCTCCCACCCAATCTTCCGAAGCCCCGGCTGCCGCCAGCGCCGCCCCCGCGCCCGCCGACGTGCTCGCCATTGCCCGCCAGGTGCTGCACGAAGAGGCCGACGCCGTGCGCGCCGTGGCCGATGCCCTGGCCGCCACCCCCGATTTTGTGGCCTGCGTGCAAGCCATCCGGCAGCTGCAGGGCCGCGTGGTGGTAACCGGCATTGGCAAAAGTGCCCACATCGCGGGCAAAATCGTGGCCACCCTCAACAGCACCGGCACGCCGGCCCTGTTCATGCACGCCGCTGATGCCATCCACGGCGATTTGGGCATGATTCAGCCCGGCGACTTCGTTATTGCCATCAGCAAGAGCGGCGACACGCCCGAGATTAAGGTGCTGGTGCCGCTGCTGCGCCGCAAGGGCGTGCCCCTGGCCGCCCTCGTGAGCAATGCCGACTCGTACCTGGCCCAGCAGGCCACCTACGTGCTGCACGCCCCCGTAACCAAAGAGGCCTGCCCCAACAACCTCGCGCCCACTACCAGTACTACCGCCGCCCTGGCCCTGGGCGACGCCCTGGCCGTGTGCCTGCTCGAAAGCCGCCAGTTCACGGCCGCCGACTTTGCCCGCCTGCATCCCGGCGGCACCCTCGGCAAGCGCCTCTACCTGAAAGTGGGCGACCTGAGCTGCCAGAACCAGCGCCCGCAGGTGCAGCACGACGCGCCGCTGCGCGAGGTGCTGCTCGAAATATCGGGCAAGCGCCTCGGGGCCACCGCCGTGCTCGATGCCACCGGCCAGCTCGCCGGCATCATCACCGATGGCGACCTGCGCCGCATGCTAGGTAGCTTCTCGGACCTGGAGCGCCTGCGCGCCCGCGACATTCTCACGCCCCACCCCGCCACCATCGACGTGGAGGACTTTGCCGCCGAGGCCTTGGCCCGCATGCAGAGCCGCAACATCACGCAGCTTGTCGTGACGGAAGACGGCGTGTTCGCCGGCTTTATTCATCTGCACGATTTGCTGCGCGAGGGGCTGGTGTAGGCAGCCCGTGCAAACTGAACGCTGTGCAGTGCGCCGCGAAGTAGCCCGTTATTTCTACTCAAACCACTCCGCTGTTGCGGCGGCCCCGCGTTCAGCTTCGGCATTACCTTTAGGCCAATGAATTCTACATATCTCATTGTGATGGCTGGCGGCATTGGCAGCCGGTTCTGGCCGTTCAGCCGCACGCACCATCCCAAGCAGTTTCACGATGTGCTGGGCGTGGGCAAGTCGATGCTGCAGCTCGCCGTGGCGCGGTTTGAGGGGATTTGCCCGCTGGAAAACGTGTTCGTTGTCACCAACCGCGATTACGTCGACTTGGTGCAGGAGCACCTGCCCCACCTGCCTGCCAACCAGATTCTGGGCGAGCCCATTGGCCGCAATACTGCCCCCTGCATTGCCTACGCC
>JALYUH010000013.1 GCA_030853985.1 Bacteroidota bacterium
CAACTGTATTTTTTTCAACCACCTAAGTACCATACCAACGTGACGAAAGCTGAGGTAATCGCCGAAATCTCCACGAAGACCGGCATCGAGAAAGCTGATGTATTGATGACTGTTGAAGCCTTCTTCAAAGTCGTGAAAGATTCGATGACCGAGGGCCACAACATTTATGTGCGCGGCTTCGGCTCGTTCGTAAACAAGAAGCGCGCTCGTAAAGTCGCTCGCAACATCTCGAAAAATACGTCGCTCATCATCGAGGAGCACTACATTCCGAGCTTCAAGCCGTCGAAGACTTTCGTGGCCAAAATCAAGAACAGCAAGAAGGTGAAAGCCGTTGCGGCCAAAGCCTAGACTTTTAATTAATGGTTACTGGTCAGTGATTAGTGGTTAATAATTTAACTTCATCAACCACTAATCACTGACCAGTAACCATTGAAAAATTGCCGGCCGTGCCACCGGTGTCTTTTCCACTAGGGAAAGCCCGGCGGCCGGTCTTTTTCAGCCCATGGCAACTACCAGCTCCGCTTCGCATCAATTGGTTCTCGTCGCTGCCGCCCTTGTGCTGGCGGGCGGCTTGTTTGTGCTGCCCAAGGGCATCATGAAGCCGAAAGAAAGCAAGGCGGAGTTGAGCAAGGATGCCGCCGCTACCGCTAACCGCGACGGCGGGGGCATGGCCACCAACGGCTCCAAAACCGAAGCTTCTTCGGGGCCGGTGCCAGCCACTGCCACCGAAAACAACGGCCCCAACGCCGCGGCTCCGCACACCACGACTTCGCCCGCTCAACGGCAGGAGTTGACGCGGTTGCTGGCCGAGTTCAAGGCCGCACCCAATGCAGCGGCAAAGGCTACGGCGGCTACCACCCTGGCCCGCCGCTACAACAACGTGGAGCGGTTCGACAGCGCCGGCTACTACCTGGAGCAGGTGGCCCAGGCCAAGCCCAGCGCCCAGAACTGGCAGCAGGCGGCCGATGCTTACTTCCAAGCATTTAGCTTCGCGGCAACCGACGAGCGGGTGAAATTGCTCGGCGGCAAGGCGCGGGAGTTGTATGCCAAGGTGCTGAAAGAGCAGCCCGGCAACCTCGATGCTAAAACCAACCTCGGCATGGCCTACATGGCCTCCGATAACCCGGTGCAGGGTGTAACCTACCTGCGCGAAGTGCTGGAAGCCGACCCCCGCAACGAGAAAGCCCTGTATAACATGGGGATACTCGCGGTGCAAAGCAACCAGTTTGATAAAGCCGTGACGCGTTTCCAGGATTTGGTGAAAGTCAATCCAAAAAATGTGAACGGACAATTCTACCTCGGCGTAACTTTGGCCCGCACCGGCGCCAAGGAAGAAGCCAAAAAGGCCTTCCTCACCGCCAAAAGCCTCAGCAACGACCCCGCGTTGGCCGCTTCGGTCGAGGAGGAAGTTGCGAAACTCAAATAGAACCAATCAACCACAACTTAACCCCCAAGCAACATGCCCTGCGGTAAAAAAAGAAAGCGTCATAAGATTGCCACTCACAAGCGGAAGAAGCGTCTACGCAAGAACCGTCACAAGAAGAAGTAAGCCTCACGGGGCGTAGCGGCGGCCGGCAGTTTTCCTAACGGGAAGGGAGCCAGCCGTCTATCTCTCACGTAGCCTCCCGAGTGGGGCCGCGCAAGTGCTTTTCCCGTGGCTCGCGAGGGAAGCCAGAACCATCCGGTTCTGGCTTCCCTTTGCCGGTTTCGGGGTAGGTGGTTGGCGGTTCCGATGGTGGGCTACCTTAACTAAACCAAGGCTTTGAGTAATGAATTAGTCATTAATTCTACTCAGGAAGGCGAGCGCATTGCGCTGTTGCAAGACAAGCGGCTGATTGAATACCACTTCGACCGCAACGACACCAACTATTCGGTTGGCGACATCTTCCTGGGCACCGTGAAAAAGGTGATGCCCGGCCTGAACGCTGCTTTTGTAGACATTGGCTACGAAAAAGACGCGTTTTTGCATTACGGCGACCTCGGCGAGCAATTCCCTTCGTTCACGAAGTGGGCCCGCACGGTACAGAGCGGCCGGGCGCCTAGCGCCGGGCTGGAAAAATTTACGTTTGAGCCCGTCCTCGAAAAAGTGGGGAAGGCGGAAAGCGTATTCAAGAAAGGGCAGCAAATCGTTGTCCAAATCATCAAGGAGCCGATTTCGACTAAAGGCCCCCGCGTGAGCACCGACATTTCGATGGCCGGGCGCTACCTCGTGCTGATGCCGTTCTCGAACACCATCAGCGTCAGCAAGAAAGTTGTGAGCAAAGGCGAGCGGGACCGTCTCAAGCGGCTCATTGCCAGCATCAAGCCCGAAAATTTTGGCGTTATTATCCGCACCGTGGCGGAAGGGCGTGAAGTGGCCGAGCTCGACAAGGACATGCAGGACATGGTGGCGAAGTGGGAGCAGCTGTACACCACGCTACGCACCGCCAAGCCCAACGACAAGGTGCTCGGCGAGCTGGGCCGCACATCGTCGATGGTGCGGGACATGCTGAACGAGTCGTTCGACAGCATTACCGTGGATGCCCCAGCGATGTACGACGAGATGCGCGATTACCTGCAAAAAATCGCGCCCGACCGGCTGGGCCTGCTGAAGCTGCACAACTCGAAAATCAAGATTTTCGAGCACACCGGCATTGAGAAGCAGTTGAAAACGCTGTTTGGCAAGACGGTGACGGTGCCCGGCGGCGGCTACCTGGTGATTGAGCATACCGAAGCCCTGCACGTTATCGACGTGAACTCGGGCAGCAAGAGCAACCAGGAAAACGACCAGGAAGCAACCGCGCTGATGATTAACATGCTGGCCGCCAAAGAAGTGGCCCGGCAGCTACGGCTGCGCGACATGGGCGGCATCATCGTGGTCGATTTCATCGACATGCGCGCGGCCGAAAGCCGCAAGAAGGTGGAAGACGCCGTGCGCGACGTGATGAAGGTCGACAAGGCGAAGTACACGGTGCTGCCCATCACCAAGTTCGGCCTGTTGCAGATTACCCGGCAGCGGGTGCGGCCGGCCGAGAACATCGTGACCGGCGAGGTGTGCCCCACCTGCGGCGGCACGGGCAAGATTTCGGCCTCTATCCAAGTGACGGACGACATCGATAACAGCATCGACGACCTGCTGGTGAACCAGAACCAGTCAGGTATTACGCTGTCGGTGCATCCGTTCCTGTATGCCTACTACACCAAAGGCCTGATTTCGCGCCAAATGAAGTGGTATCTCAAGTACTATAAGTGGGTGAAAGTGGTGAACGACAGCAGCTTGGGCCTAACTGACTACCGCATCGAAGACGAGCGGGGTGAGGAAATACAGATGCGTTCGTCGGCCGCCGCCATGAGCCGCTTGCAGGACCGCGAGGTGGAAATCGTGGATTAGTGCTTTGCTGGTTCAGCAAGTTCCTGAACCAACAAAAAGCCCCAGCATCGTGAGAAGCTGGGGCTTTTTGTTGGTTCAAGATTTGAATTTTGGTAATCGGTTTCTTACTGCAAGACACACCGGGCCAATCGGGTGAAAATGGATTGGTAAGGTGTGTTTGCCGAAACTGCTTCAGACTTAGAATTTCAAGCCGAGGTCGAGGGCGAAAACGTTGTTCTTCAACACGAAGTCTTTGAATTTGGGGCTGCGCTCGTCGTCGAAGTAGCTGTCGGTATTGAGCAGGCCGCGGTGGTAGCTAATGCCAGCGAATGTTTTGGTGCTTTGGCCCAGGGTGTACTCGGCTCCGATGCTAGCTAGAAAATTCGCATCTAGGAAAACAACGTGTTGCAGCGCTGTCGTTTCCTGCTTGGTCACCGGGTCGACGTAGCGTTTTTCGCCGTTGATGCGCGCTCCGATGGGCGTAGCCAATGAAAAGCCGGTTTGGAAGTAAAGCCGGGTGCCGGAGGTGATTTCGTTGGTGAAGAGCTTGACCGTAAGGGGCAGCTCCAGGTAGTGAATGGCCAGTTTGGTGGTGCCAGCCGCTTGCGGTGCGTTGTTGCCGTCCTTGTACTGGTAGGAGTAGCTGCCGCCTTTGCTCATGAACTGCAAGCCGGTGCCGAAGGCGTAATTTTCGCCGAAAAAGTAATCGACCACCAAGCCGCCGCCGAAGCCCAGGCGGCTGCCTTCGCTTTTCAGGGAGTATTCGGCGGGAGCGTCAACCCCGAAAAAGGTGATGCCGGGCGAAACTTTCAGGCCGATTTCGACCTGGGCCGAAGCCGTTTTGGCGGTAGCAACGAGGGCCAGCACGGCCAGAAATACTTTTTTCATGAGGCGGGGATAGGATGATGACAAAATAGAATGTCGCAGTGCCAGTTGGTTTTGGGCTAATTTTACTCCAAAGTAACGCGCGTGGACACGAATAATTTTGCCTGGCGGCACTGGCTGCCCATTTTTCTCGCCATTGGCTTCGGCCTGCCCGCCTGCAAAAGTGGCCCGGCCGAAGGCTGCCGCCCCGATGCCGCCGCCGACGCGGCTGCGGTGCCCGTGCGATTGCAACGGCTGGAGCCGGCGTTCTTCCAGCTGAAAACGCCGAGTGAAGCACAGCAGTTTATGGATGTGCACTCCACGTTTGCGCGCTACTACCTGCAGCGCCAGCCCGCTACCGAGCAGGAATTGGCGAAGGGCCTGGTGCAACTGGCGACTAACCCGGCGCTTCAGCAGGTGAGCCGCGAGGCCGCGGCTGCTTTTCCGGACAGCGCGGCGCTGAAACACGACGTGGGTGAGATATTCCGGCGGGTGCATTACTACTTTCCCGATTTCCGGGTGCCGAGCAGCTACACATACGTGAGTGGCTTTCTGGCCAAAGATATTTATGTGAATGACAGCCTGTTGGTGTTGAGTCTGGACTGGTTTGTGGGCCCGAAGGCCAGCAAACGGCCCGACCTGCCGCAGTACATGCTACGCCGCTACACGCCTGCGGGCCTGCCACCGCTGCTGGCCCAGGACGTGGCCAGCAAGTACAACAAGCACGAACTCACGGCGAACACGATGCTCGATGCGATGGTGCACGCCGGTAAAACGCTGTACTTCGCCAGCCAGATGCTGCCCTGCACTCCCGATTCGGTACTGCTGGGCTATACTGGCCGCGAAATGCAGGGGCTGGAAGCGAATGAAGCCCGCGTATGGGGCCATTTCCTGGAGAAAAATCTGCTGTATTCGAC
>JALYUH010000272.1 GCA_030853985.1 Bacteroidota bacterium
CTTCGTGGTGGGCGACCGGTACATGGAGTACGCGCCCGACTACGAGCACACGGTGTTTAACGGCCAGAATTTTGAGCGCCACCTGGAAGCGACCTATAAGTTTCAGGACGTGTCGGGTATGGAGCGGGTGTACCGCTGGGTGGCCGCCGCCCGCATGATTGGCGATAAGCCCCTGCCCGGCAGCGGCGCGGCCACCTTTTACCCCGAATACAAGCGCTACACGGTGAAAAGCTTCCGGACCTACGTGAGCGCCAACCCCGAAAAATCGACCACCCACAACTACTTTCTGCTGCAGCTAGCCGAACAGGGCATCCCCGGCTTTCTGCTGTTCCTCGGCCTGGTTGCCACTACGCTGCTGCTGGCCGAAAGCCTCTACCACCGCGCTCAGGCCCGGCCCGAAGTGCGCCGCGTGGTGCTGGCGGCCACGCTCTCGTTCGTGGTCATCGTGTTTCACCTCACCCTGAATGAGTTGGTGGAAGTCGACAAAATCGGGTCGGTATTTTTCATCTGCCTAGCCCTGCTGGTGCGCTGCGGCACCTGGCTGGACGAGGAAACGGCGATGTTAGTTTAGCGCAGGATGCAGGGGCGGAGCCTGCCCCCGCCCCTCGTTTGCTCAGAACCAACGGCTTCCTTTCAACGACGGGCGGGGGCAGGCCCCGCCTCTGCATCAGCGGTTCTGATACTCGGCAACCACGGCGGCAATCTGGGCCAGGTGCCGCTCGGCGTGCTTGGCCAGAAAGTAGACGAAATCGTACACGTCCATCTTGCCCAGGTCGTTCACCGACATCGTGGTGCGGCAGAGCACGCCCTCGCCGTTGGGCAGGCGGGCCAGCACGCTTTGGCACTGCCGCAGCTGCTGCCGGAGCGTGGCCGCTACTTCCGCCCCCGATTTCAGCCCCTGCGGAGCCATGTGGTCGGGCCGCATCCATTTGAAAGCACCCGGCTCGCTGATTTCATCGAGGCGCGCGCGGGCCGATTGCCGGGCGGCCAGCTCGGTGGCCAGGTCCAGCCCGTGGGCATTTTTGAGCGCCTTCACCGTGCCTTTCTCCATGAGAATGAGCAGGAAATGGTTGGTGAGTGCCACGTGCTCCAGAATCTCATCGATGGTCCAGCCGCCGCCGGTTGGGTGGTAGCGACGGAGCGGTTCCGGCGCGCCAAGCCAGTCGGCCAGTTGAGCAAAGGCCGTGGTCAGCTTCTGGTTAATTTCGGCGATAACGTCCGTTAGCAGCATGCGGGCTCTTACTTAAACCGGCAGCTGAGCATCGTTACGTCGTCGGCGAAGTGCGCGCCGCGCGAGCTGTACACTTCGATGGTGCGCAGCATTTCCTGGTGCAGCTTGGGCAGCGGCAGGTAGCGGCTGCGGTGCAGCACGCCCAGCACGCCCTCTTCGCCGAACTCGTTGCCGTCGGCATCAAACACCTCGGTGAGGCCGTCGGTGTAGAGCAGCAGCAGCGAGTGGCGCGGAATATTGACTGTTCCCACCCGCATCATCGGCAACTCTTCCATGATGCCCAGCATCACGGTGCCGGTTTTGAGGGTCGTCACGCGGCCGCTTTCGTCCAGCAGCAGCGGGTCGTTGTGGCCGGCATTCACGTATTCGAACGCGCGGGTGCGGCGGTCGTAGATGCCCAGGAAGGCGGTAATAAACTTCTCACCACCCGAGTTGCGGAACAGCAGGTGGTTGAGCTCGGGCACCACCGTGGCCAGCGGCACGCCCTGGCGCAGCAGCGTGCGCAGCCCCGCCTGGAAGTTCGACATCAGCAGCGAAGCGGGCACGCCCTTGCCGCTCACGTCGGCCACGCACAGCAGCAGGCGGTCGGTATCAATCTCGACCACGTCGTAGTAGTCGCCGCCGATTTCGGTGTGCGGCACGTAGCTGCGCTCGATGGCTAAGTCCTTGTCATTGGGCAGCTTGCGCGGGAACAGCAGGGCCTGTACTTCCTGGGCAATCTCGATTTCCTTGCGCACGGCCGCATCGGCCACGCGCTGGGCCTGGAGGCGGCGGTTTTCCACGGCCCCCATCAGCGTGTTGGCCAGTGAAGTGAGGAAGGGCATGAGCTGGCCCCGGTCGTAATCGGACCGGAAACCGCCCACAAACACATAGGCCACCACCTGTCGCTGCCGCAGAATGGGCAGTACCAGTTCATATTTCTCCCAATCCGGGCCCAGGTTAAGGTCCTCCACGGCCTGGGGCTCGCGGATTTCGCCATCGAGCAGCGCCCGCGAGAGGGGCAGCTTCTCGGCGGTGGCCAAGTCGCAGCCCAGCACCAGGCGGGGCCGAAAATGGTTGTCTTCGCGGGCAAATAACACCAGCTGCACCACGTTGCGCTGGCCCTGCAAGGTGAGGCGCAGCATGTGGTAGAGCTCATCGACGGAGTGGTCGCGGGCCGTCATATCGTTGGCTACGCCCAGCACCGTATCGAGCTCGAACTGCTTGATTTGCAGCTGGCGGCGCAGCTGTTTCAGCTGCTCGTCGCGCTGGGCAAGCAGGGCAGCATCGATGGGCGGTTGGGTGGGCAAATTGGGAGCAGCAGCGGCCATACGCGGCAAGGTACACAATGCGCCGGGAAAGCGGGCACAGCAGGGCCGCGCTACACTGCCACGGGCGTTTTGGGGTCGTAGGCATCGCGCAGGCCGTTGCCAAGCAAGTTGAAGCTGAGTACGAGCAGCGAAATGGCCGTGCCGGGCAGCAGCGTGAGCCACAGGCCGGCCTCAGTGCCGAGCAAATCGTAGCCTTCCTTCACCATCAGGCCCCAGCTCGGGGCCGGTGGCTGCACGCCCAGCCCGAGAAAAC
>JALYUH010000038.1 GCA_030853985.1 Bacteroidota bacterium
GCCAGGTGGCGCTGGGCTACACGGGCACCCTCGAAAGCCGCCGGGCCGGCGACGCCCAGGTGCTGAAAACGGGCTTCGACCCGGTCGGCGGCCACACCTTCTACATCGACAACACCAGCCTGCGCAACACCGCTGACCTGCTCTATACCAACGACGAGCTGGCCGGCGGCCGCCTCACCGTTAAGGGCACCATCACGGATTTTGTGCGCGACGTGAACACGAATTCCAACGCCTTCACCGCCTACCAAACCACGTATTACACCGAGGCCAGCTACCTGCACGCCGCCGGCCCGCGCCACACCCTGGTGGTGGGCCTGAACGCAAACGGCGAGCAGCTGGCCTCCTTCAACCGCAGCGCCACGCCGCTGCGCAGCCCCTACACCTACCGCACGCTCGGCGCGTTTGTGCAGGACGACTGGCGCGTGCTGCCCCGCCTGAGCCTGCAGGCCGGCCTGCGCCTCGACCAGCACAACCAGTACGGCACTTTTGTGCTGCCCCGGCTGGCGCTGCTTTATAAGGCCAGCGAGCACGTCACGGCCCGCCTGAACGGTGGCCTGGGCTACCGCGCGCCGGTGCCCTACATCAACAGCCTCGACGAGCGCAACTACCCGCTGGTGCGGGCGCTGGCCGGCGTGCGGGCCGAAACTTCGTTTGGGTTGAACGGCGACGTGAACTACCAGCGCACGTTCGACGGGTTTGATGAGCCGCTGGTGCTGAGCATCAATCAATCGTTCTTCTACACCCGCCTCGGCAATCCGCTGGTGCTGAGTGGGCTGGGGTTTGCCGGCCCGTTCGGGGCCAACTTCCTGACCTGGCAGAACGCCGCCGCCCCGCTCGCCACCCGAGGCCTGGAAACCTACGTGCGCCTGCGCGCCGACGAAACCGAGCTTTACCTCGGCTACGTTTTTACCGATGCCCGCCGGCAGTACGACGCGGCCAACCCGGACCTGCCGCTGGCGGCGCGGCACAAGTTTGCCGCCGTGGGGCTGGTCGAGTTCACGGATAATTTCAGCGCCGGGCTCGAAGCCTCCTACATCGGCCCGCAGCACCTCGACGATGGCCGCACCACGCCCGGCTACCCGCTATTCGCGGCGCTGTTGCGCTACCACGTCGGCCCGCTCACCTTGGCTTTAAACGGCGAAAACCTGGATGACTACCGGCAAACCCGTCGCGAGAAAGTCGTGCTCGCGCCCTTCGACAACCCCGTTTTCCGCGAGCTCTGGGCCCCGGTCGAAGGCCGCGTCGTCAACCTCTCGCTCACGTGGCGGTGGGCGAAAGGCTAGGCCAGGGGCGGGGCAGCATTGCCTGCCGTACGGCCGGTGTTTACGATAACCCAGGCTGTTTCAAAAAGGCGGCATCGTTACGGATGGCCAGGCGGTTATCCCCAAACCAGAACCAGGGTGCCGGCCAGTATCAGCCCCGCCCCGAGCGCCCCTTTCAGGCTGATGGTTTCCCCCAGAAACACCACCGCCAACAGCAGCGACAGCGCCACGCTCAGCTTGTCGACGGGAGCCACTTTGCTTACCGGCCCCAGTTTTAGGGCGCGGAAATAACACAGCCACGAAGCCCCCGTGGCCAACCCCGACAGCCCCAGAAACAGCCACGTACGCCCCGTGAGGGCCGGCAGGCCCGCCGTGGCCCCGCGCGCCACGGCAATGCCCCAGGCCAGCAGCAGAATGACCACGGTGCGAATGGCCGTGGCCAAATCGGAATCGACCCTCTTGATGCCGATTTTGGCAAAAATGGCGGTGAGGGCCGCAAACAGGGCCGAAAATAGGGCGTAGGGAATCCAGGGAGCCATAAGGTGGAGGAATAAGGGCCAGAGGTGAAAAGCCGGTTGGCTGGCCCAACCAGGGCAGCGCGCTTGCGTAGGGTGGCAGTGGTACGCAAGCGCGCCCCAAACCGCCGGCTTCGCCACCGCCGGCCAACCGTTCCGGGAGCTTTCGGCCATTTAGCTGTTACTTTTCAACCATGCCCGACTCTGCCCCTGCCTTCCGCCGGCCCGACCTGCTTCGCCTCGATTACGACACCTACCGCGCCCTGCCGGCCATTGCCAACTCCGACCTTTCACGCCTACGCGATGCCCTGGAGGGCCGCGCACCCCGTCCCCAAAGTAGCGCCAACGAGGGGGCGCTGAATTTCGGCACGGCCTTCCATACCGCCCTGCTGGAGCCCGAGCAGTACGTGGCCGGCCTGCCCGGCCTGAACGATACGCTGGTGTGGTGGCTGGTGGAAGGCGTGCAGCTGGATGCCCAGCTGGCCGAGCTGCTGGCCCAGGGCACGCCCGAAGTGAGCGTGCTTTTCACCGAGCCCCAGACCGAAACGCTGTGCAAGCTGCGGGCCGACCTAGTAGTGGCGCAGCCCGACCAGCCCTTCACCATCATCGACTTCAAAACGACCAGCGCCCGCGATGCCGACCACTTCCTCTGGCAATGCTCGGCCTACGACTACGACCGGCAGGCCGCCTTCTATACCGATGCCCTGCGCGCCGACCGGTTCCTGCTGGTGGGCGTGCAGAAAATTGAGCCCTTCGGCGTGTTCACCATCGAAGTGAGCGAGCAGCTGCTAGCCGAGGGCCGCCAGAAATACCAGCGCCTGCTGCGCCTGCTGAAGGCCCCGGCCACCGCGCCCGCCTACCGGGCCGAGGCTGTGCAGGCCGCCGTGGATGCCCTGGGCCTGGGCGAAGGTGATGACGTACGCTAACATGCCCATTTGCCGGGTACAGCACCCGCCCTGGCCACGAGCGACAAGTGGCTGTTTATTAGGACGCTGCATTTTGGGAGGAGTTCGGCGGCCAAACCCGCGCCGGTGCTCAGCATACCAACCGGGGCCCCGGCAAGCGGCCCGCGTGCCCGATGAAATGCCTTTCCAGGTGATATACGGCCGGCTGCGACTGGAATGGTTGGGTTGATACGCACCACCTGCTTTAGCTTGGACATCAATTAGTTATTAGGAAATAGTTTATCCGGCCTGGCCGCTGCACAAGCTGAAATAGCTGCTATAATTCTTCTTATCCATGCCTGCTATTCTGCCGCCCGAAGCTCCCAAAGTGCTCAATCCTTTGCTGCCGCCCGGCTTGCGTCTGTTGCGCTGGCAGTTGTGGCTAAAGTGGACATTTGCCCCGACGCTGGCCTTTCGGCAGGCGTGGGGGCTGTTTGTGACGCCGCGCCGCCTGCCCCTCAAGGCCTGGGAAGCCCCCGTCCTAGCCGACGCCACCCGCCGCACCGTGGCCACCAAAACCGGTACCGTGGCCGTGTACGAATGGGGCCCGGCCGCCGCGCCCGCCGTGCTGCTGGTGCACGGCTGGGAGCATCGGGCCAGCTTTTGGGGGGCCTGGGTGGGGCCGCTGCTGGCGGCCGGCTACCGCGTAGTGGCCCTGGATGGGCCCGCGCACGGCGCTTCGAGCGGCCGGCAGGTCACACTCACCGATTATGGCGGGGCGGTGCAGGCGGTGGTGAATACGCTGGGTGCGGTGCGGGCCATTGTGGCACACTCGTTTGGGGCGGCGTCGGTGGCGGGGCTGCCGGTGCGGCTGCCGGCCGGGGCGGTGCTGCCGCGCCTCGTGCTGATGAGCGCACCGGAGGGGCCGCAGGTGGTGGCCGAGCGGTTTGCCGATTTTCTGCGCCTGCCTCGCGGGCTGGTGGGGCGGTTTGCGGCGCACATCGAGCACAGTACCGGCCGCTCGGCCGCGTCGTTTGCGGCGGCGGCCTCGGGGCCATCCATCGGGGCCGAAAAGGTGCTGGTGCTGCACGACGAGGCCGACGAAATCATTCCCTTCGCCGAAAGCCGGCAGATTGTGGCCGCCTGGCCCGGTGCGGTGCTGCACGCCACCAGTGGCCTGGGTCACAATCGAATACTGCGCGATGCCGGCGTGGTGCAATCCGTCGTGCGCTTTATTGCGTAGCTGTCAGCCTTACACAGCCGAAACGACGTCGTTCTTGTTGTCCAGGAGAATTCACCTATTCCCACTTTTTGTCATGGTAAAAGTTGCGTTGTTAGTTCGCCTCGAAGTAAAACCCGGTCATGAGCAGACCGTAGCCGATTTTCTGGCCGGGGCCCTGCCCATTGTGGAAGCCGAACCCGCTACCACTACCTGGTACGCCCTGCGCCTGGGTCCGTCCACGTTCGGTATTTTCGATACTTTTCCCGATGAAGCCGGCCGCAAAGCCCACCTCGCCGGCCAGGTAGCCGCCGCCCTGGGCACTCACGCCGATTTGTGGGCCAGCCCGCCCCACATTGAAATGGTCGATATCCTGGCCTCGAAAGGAGCCTAAGCAACCAGTGCCTTTGGGTACCAAGAAGAAGGTCATGCCGTCGTTCGGCATGACCTTTTTTGTGTAGGACTTACGC
>JALYUH010000048.1 GCA_030853985.1 Bacteroidota bacterium
GGGCGGTGGCGGCCAGCAGCAGGCCAGCCGCCAGGGCCAGGCCGGCTCGGCGTAAATAATTCACTGAAAACAACATATGACAAGTGGCCCCGAAGAATACCTCCGGGGCCGCTTGTCATACGTCAAATTCGAAGCCAGGCTGCCCGGAGCGACACTTTTTTGGGTGGCCGGCGGGCGTGGGCTACTGCTTTACCGCCGTGCCGTCGGCGCTGAAGAGCACATCGCGGTGCTTGCCGCCCTGGCTGATTTCGGCCTCGTAGGTGGTCGCATTGGTAGCGGCCGTCACAATTTTGGCGGCTTCCGTAATTTTCGCGCCTTTGTACTGGGTGGCCAACGCCTTTTGCACGGGGGCGGGCAGCTGGGCTACGGGTATTTCAGTTTCGGTTTCCTTCAGCACGCCGGCGGCGGTGATGACGGCCGACATTTCGGATTTGCCCATTTCGAAGCCGGCTTCGTAGTCGGCTCCTTCCTTTTCCCACTTCACTGCCTTCACGGTGGGGAAGTTTTTTTTGAACGTCGCCACGGCGGCGGCCGGTACGTTGGCGGCCGCCACTTTCTGGGCGTGGGCGGCGGGGGCCAGCAGGGCGGCAGCGGCCAGGGTCAACACGAGGGTTTTCATACGATTGATGCGTTAAGAATGATGAATAACTGGCCCAAACCTACTGCCTCATTCTGTGGCCAACCTGTGCGCTTTCTGGAGCTATTCTAAAGCGGCGAGCTCGGCCGGGGCGGCGGCAACGGCGCGCCCGGTCGGCAGCACCACGCGCAGGGTGTGCTGGGTGCCTTCGTCGGCCAGGGTGTAGTGCAGGCCAAACCCGTAGTGCGCACAAATTTGCTGCACGATGCTAAGGCCTAGGCCCGGCGAATCGGAGGCGGCGTTGTGCTTGCGGAACCGCTCGAAAAATCGGGTCGGGTCGCCCGCCACGGCCGCGCCGGTGTTGCGCACGTTCAACTCGCTGGGCGAGAGGGTAACCATGAACTCGCCGCCGCGCACATTGTGCTTCACGGCGTTTTGCAGCAGGTTCTGCAGCAGCGAATCGGCGAGGCCGGGGTGCATCTGCACCACCACCGAGGCGGCGCTGATGTTGAGGCCGTAGCGCAGCTGGCGAGCTTCGAACAGCGGTTCGAGCTGGGCCATTTTTTCGGTCAGCAGCTGGTCGAGGCGCACGGGCTGGGCCTCGGCAAACTGCCGGTTCTCAATTTTGCTTAGCAAGCTAAGCGCCTGATGCAGGCGCGAAAGGCGCAGCGTGGCCCCGTACAGCTCGGCCACGAGCGGGGCGGCGGCGGGGTCCTGGGCCAGGGCGGGTACCTGCAACAGCTGTTCGAGCTGGGCCTGCATAATGGCCAGGGGCGTCTGGGTTTCGTGGGCGGCGTTGGCCGTGAACTCGCGCAGCCCTTCGTAGTCGGCCACCAGGCGCTGGCTGAAGCCGTTCAGCGCTTGGTTGAGCTCGGCAAACTCGGCCACGGCGGGCACGGGCAGCGCCAGCGGCTGGTGCTGCTGCAGCTGGTAGCCGCGCAGTGCCGCCAGCGTGTGCCGGAACGGGGCCCACAGCCGGGCCGAGAGCCAGCGGTTCAGCCCCACCATGCCGGCCAGCAGCAGGGCCAGCACGGCCACCATCACGGCCAGCACCACGCCCAGCAGGTCCTCGGTTTCGACCAGCGATTTGCGCAGTGACACCCATATCGGCCCCTCGCCGCGCACCACCAGCGGAAACGTGAGCTGCCGGTGCGGCACCAGCTCGTTCTCGATGGGGTCAAGCAGCAGCGTATCGCGGAAGCCCGCCGGCCGGGGCGTGCGGCTGATATCAAGGAGCACGGCCAACTGACGCACCGGCGGCAGCTCGTTGGCGCGGGCGCGAGCCAGCAGCTCGCGGCGGCGGTTGGCCAGCTCCTCGCCCACCTCCGTGCGCAGCGCCCAGTTGATGCCGTAGTACAGGCCCAGGCTACCGCCCAGCAGCAGGAGCAGCGCCAGCAGCAGGTAATAGCGGGTAGTGGCGTTGAGCAGGTTCATGCGGGGACAGTTTTACCAGAGCACGCGTCTGGCTAGCGCGTGCTCCGGTCCGACCGCCCTAGGCGGTCCGACCGGTTGGCGTTAGAATGGTAGCAACGACGACGACTGGCCCGACCGCCCAGACCAGTCCGAACCAGATTGTTTGTCAGCTATTTAACACCCAAATTATGTTTTTGTTTCTCGCGTACGGCTTACTCGTGGCTTAGCTTGTAGCCCACGCCGTACATGGTGCGGATGTAGTTGTCGGCCCCTTTTTCCTGCATTTTCTTGCGCAGGTTTTTAAGGTGGGTATAGATGAAGTCGAACGAGTCGGCCGCGTCCACGGCGTCGCCGCACAGGTGCTCGGCAATGGCTTCTTTGGTGAGCACGCGGCCGGGGTTGGCCAGCAGATACAGCAGCAGGTCGTACTCTTTTTTAGTGAGGGTGAGCAACTCGCCGCGCACGTGCACCTCGGCCAGGTCGGGCAGCACCAACAAGTCGCGGAAGGTGATTTGCTGCTGGCCGTTGAACTGTCGGCGGCGGATAATGGCCCGCACCCGGGCATTGAGCTCGGACAGGTGGAAAGGCTTGATGAGGTAGTCGTCGGCCCCAAGGTCGAGGCCCGCGATTTTATCGTCGAGCGCGTCGCGGGCCGTGATGATGAGCACGCCCGTCGGCGAGCCCGCAGCTTTGAGGGCGCGCAGCACATCGAGGCCCGAGCCATCGGGCAGGGTCAGGTCGAGCAGCACGCAGTCGTAGCGGTAGAGCTCGATTTTTTCGTTGGCCTGGGCGAAGCTGGCGGCTTCCTCCACCACGTAGCCCGCCTGGCGTAGCGAGCCGGCCAGGGCCGCGCGCAGGGCGGCTTCGTCTTCAACAAGGAGAATTTTCATGAGCAGCGGGGCCGTTACGAGGCCGCCAGCCGCGAAGGACGCACAAAAGGTTGAAGACTTTCTGGCCCCGGCCGCGTATGCCTACCGGCCGAGCGGACCGCCACCGCCGGGCCGGCCCGATTTTCTTCAGAATCGGGCCGCAATTTTGTGGCGCTCACCATCGTGCTTCGTGTCTTGATTAACCGCTTTTCTGGTTTGCTCGCCGGCCTGGCGCTCGGCGGGGCACTGCTGGTAGCTGCTCCGGCCGCCCGCGCCCAAACCGCGCCGGCCCCGGCTGTGCTGGGC
>JALYUH010000063.1 GCA_030853985.1 Bacteroidota bacterium
CTGTTTCCCCGTGCAGCACAACATCGAGCCGGCCCGGCTCTACCACGCCACGCTGCGTGGGCTGCTGGCTCCGCACTGGCTGGGCGCGGTGCCCGAAGTCGGTATCGTACGCTACGAGCGGTTCGAGAATTGCCTGGCGAAAATCCGGGCGGCCCAGGCCCGGCAGCCGGCGCAGGTGCTGCTGTTTCACCTCCGGGCCGAGCCGGTGATGCGCCTGGCCAAGCTCTACTACCGCTACCTCAACGATGCGGGCCGCGTCTGCCACGCCCTGAACCTGCCCGGCCAGGCCCGCGCCACTCCCGAGCGTTTCGATTTGCTGACCCGCCCGCGCCCCGCGCCGCCCATCGCACCCCCGCCCGAAAGCGCCACCCACCGCCGCCTGCGCCAACTGAACCTGCGGCTGGGGGCCTGGGTCGGCAACCGCCGCCGCGCCCTGCGCCGCTACGAAACCCTGGTGGCCGAGGTGGCCGGTTTCTGCCGCGCCGAGGGCATCCGCCTGCTGCTCATCGGGCCGGTGTCGCGCCCCTGCGCCCGCGAGGAAAACCGCCTTTCGGAGCAGCTGCACGCACATTTCGAGTGCTTCGCCCGTGCCTACGGGCTCGACTACCTGCCCGCCCTAGGCACGGCCGATGCCACCGGGCAGCCCCTGTTTTTCCCCAACGGCGTCCACGTGAGCCCGGCCGGGCACGACCGCATGGCGCAACTTCTCTACCAGCGCCTGCGCCCCGCCTAAACCCGCGCCACGGCGACGGTGGACATCGTGAATAGGAGCGACCGGCCCGTGCAGCTCGGCTCGCACTACCCGTTTTTTGAAACCAACGCCGCGCTGCACTTCGACCGTGTGGCGGCCTACGGGTTTCGCCTCCACCTCCCGGCCGGCACGGCCGTGCGCTTCGAGCCCGGCGAACGCAAGCGCGTGACCTTAGTGGCGCGCAGCGGCGAGCGCCTCATGTACGGCGGCAATGGCCCGTTCCTGTTCGTGCGGGCCGTGGATGGATTCGGGCTGGAGGAGATTATCGACCACATCAAAGCGGCCAAGGCGCGGGCGCTGGCCGCCGAGCGCGAGGATAGACGGTAGTAGCGCGGGTTTTGCAGTCCGCGTCCCCGCACCATCAAAGCCGTTCGGGTTTCCGCCGGGGACGCGGACTACAAAGTGCGCGTTACTGCTCCCTTATCAACTTATACAGCTGCTCCCGGTACGTGTCGCCCACCGGAATCTCCTTGTCCTGAATATAAATCGTGTTGCCATCAACCATGCGCACCTTGTCCAGCGACACGATAAAGGACTTGTGTACCCGCAGAAAAGGCGGTTGCGGCAGCGTTTCGGCCAGCTCTTTGAGGGTTTGGTACGTCACCACGCGCTGCGTGGGCAGCTGGATGGACACGTAATTGCTCAGGCCCTCGATGTAGAGAATATCGGTGTGGTTGACGCGCAGAAACTTGTTCTTGCTCTCGCCCTTCACGAACATGTGGCCGGCGGCGGGCACAGAGGCGAATGCAGCGGGCGCGACTACCGGCCGCGGCGCTGCCACCGGCGCGGGAGCTACCGGGCCCGGCAGCAACGCCAGCGCTTTCTGGGCAGCTTTGAAGAAGCGCTCGAAGGAAATGGGCTTGAGCAGGTAGTCCACCACGTCGTTTTCGTAGCCTTCGAGGGCGTATTCGGGGTAGGCGGTGGTGAGGATGACCCGGCACCTGTTGCCGGCCAGCTTGAGGAATTGCAGGCCGGTGAGCTTAGGCATCTGTATATCCAAAAACACCAAATCGACCAGGCCCTGCTGCACCATCGTCAGGGCTTCGATGGGGTTGGTGGTGGTGCCCACCAGCGTAAGAAAAGGCAGCTGGCCGATGTAGTCGGCCAGGATGAGCAGGGCCGGGGCTTCATCATCGACGGCAAGGCAGCGAATCATAGGGCAGATTTTTGAAGGAGCAAAGTACGGCGGGCCGCCCCGTAGGGGGCTCGTGCGGTGAGGGCGCAAGGCGGAGCGCACAAACATCACCCCACCAGCCGCAACGACGTGCTGAACCGCCCCGCCGCCGCGCCCACCCGCAGCGTGTGGCGCTCCGGGTACAGCAGTTCCAGCCGGCGGGCGAGGTTGGGCAGGCCGATGCCGGTGGTGGCGTCCTTGTTATCGTCGCTGCGCTGGTTTTCGACTTCGAATTGCAGCTGCTCGGCTTCGATGTTCAGGTGAATACGCACCGGGTTTGCAGGGTCGTCGAGCACGCCGTGCTTGATGGCGTTTTCCACGAACGGGATGAGGACGAGCGGGGCCACGCGGCGGCCGGCGGGCTCGCCGGTCACGCGGAAATCGACGTGGAAGCTGTCGGGGAAGCGCAGGCGGTAGAGGGCCAGGTAGTTGTGCAGGTAGTCGATTTCTTTTTCTACATCCACCTGGCCGTCGGGGCTTTCGTGCAGCATGTAGCGCATCAGCTCCGATAGTTTCAGGATGGCGTTGGCCACGGGACGGGCCACCGGGTAGGCCATGCTAAAGAGCATGTTGAGCGTGTTGTAGAGGAAGTGCGGGTTGATTTGGGTTTTGAGGAAGGCGGCTTCGGCGGCGCGCTTTTCTTCGCTGAGTTGGGCGTTTTCGCGCTCGCGGCGCACGGCCGTTTGCGCCGCCCAGATGGCTGCGCTGAAGACAATTACGGGGATGGCGAAATACAGGTTATCACCGAAGTAATAGCCAATTTTATAAAAAACCGAGCCGTCAATGGTGTAATTATGGAGCCCCAGCACCGCCGGGTAGATGACCTCTTCAATGAAGGCGCGCAGGCCCACGTAAAGCAGCACCACGCCCCCCAGCGCCGCCGCCAGGGCCCCCGTGCGTCCGCCCCGCAGAAACCGGGGATACACCAGCAGGTAGCACACGTAAAACTCGACCATTCGGACGAGGACAAACGAGAATGCGAACCACAGCCACATGCGCATTGGCGTGGTGGAGTGCTCCAGAAACTTGCCGGCTATCACGTAGCCGACGTAGGCCAGCCAGCCAAGCAGGTGCCAACGGACGGAAGACTTGTTCATGGGCGGAGCGAAAAATGCCGGAGCCGAAGCCGGTGGTTGAATAGGAAGGAATGGGGGTCAAAACTACCGCGCCCCGCCAGCGCCCGCACCTTTTTTATGCGAAAGGCCGGTTTTGGGATGCGAAACCGGAAAACGCCCGAAACGGGCAGTAGCAGCGGGTTTTGGGGCGTTGGGATAATGTTTTTTACCCCGGAAATGGGCCGGCCCACCTTTGAGCCATCAAACCGCCAACGCCCATTCCGATGAACACCTTTCCCTGCTTCCGTCGCCTTTTCGTTCTGCTGCTGCTGGCCCTGCCGATGCTCTCGCAGCGCGCCGCCGCCCAGGCTACCGCCACCGGCAACGTGCTCGATACGGCCGGCCGGCCGCTGGCCTTCGCCACCGCCGTGCTCGTGCAGCTGCCCGATTCCAGCATCGCCAATTCCCAAACCACCACCGGGCTGGGCGGCTATACTTTCACCAGCATCAAGCCCGGCCGCTACTGCGTGAAGGCCTTGCTGCTGAGCTACGCCAGTGCCCGCAGCGCCGCGTTCGGGGTGGGCGCCGCGCCGGTAGCGGTGCCCGCCCTGCGCCTGCTGCCCGCCGCCACGGCCCTGAAAGAAGTAACCGTAACCGGCACCCCGCCTATGCTGGAGCAGCACGCCGACCGCACCGTGCTGAACGTGGACCGCCTGAACACGGCCGGCGAAACCGCCCTCGAAATCCTGAAAAAAGCCCCCGGCGTGACCTTGGATAAGGACGACAACATTGTGTACCGCGGCAGCACCGGCGTAACCGTGCTGCTTGATGGCAAGCTGACCTACATGGGCGGCGCGGCCCTGAGCAGCTACCTCAAATCGCTGCCCGCCTCGGCCGTCAGCCAGATTGAGCTGCTGCCCAACCCGCCCGCTTCGATGGACGCGGCCGGCACGGCCGGCGTGCTCAACATCAAGCTGCGCCGCAGCCAGCTGCCGGGCCTGAGCGGTACCTACAACCTGGGCCTGGGCCAGGGCCGCTACGAGAAAAGCTGGGCCGGCACCAACCTGAGCTACAACCTGGGCAAAGTGCGCCTCTTCGCCCGCCTCGACGGGGGGCGCTACAATTCCTTCAACCGCCTCACCATGATTCGCACCATCCGCGACAGCCTTTTCAACCAGGAAAACCGGTGGCGGCCCCTCACCTACACCGGCACCTATGCCACCGGGGCCGACGTGGCCCTGACGGCCCGGCAAAGCCTCGGCCTCCAGCTGCGCGGCGGCTTCGACCACACCGATGCCGTGCGTACCAGCAACTCCGTCACCACCGACCGGGCCGGCAACCCCGGCGGCCGCCGCCAGCTGACCAACCCCGAAACCAGCAACAATAGCAACCAGGCGCTGAACAGCTACTACCGCTTCGCTTTCGATAGCACTGGCCGCGAGCTGAGCGCCAACCTGGACTACGTGCGCTACGCCAGTGCCAACGACCAAAGCTTCAACAATGTGGTGTTTGCGCCCGGCAGCGAGCAGGGCCGCCCGGCCGAGCAGCTGCGCAGCGCCACCTCGTCGGAAACCACCATTCGGGCTGCTAAAATCGACTACGTTCACCCTGTTGCTGGCACCAAGTGGCGCGCCGAAACGGGCCTGAAAACCAGCTGGGTAACTTCGCGCAGCACCATTCAGTTTGATAAGCTGGCGGGCAGCGACTGGCAGGCCGATGCCCTGCGCACCAACCAGTTTCAGTACGACGAGCACATCAGCGCCGCTTACGTGAGCACGAACACCAGCTACGGCCGCCTGGAGCTGAAAGCCGGCCTGCGCGGCGAGCTCACCCAGGCCAACGGCCGCTCGGCCACCACCGGCCAGCAGGTGGCCCGCCGCTACTTCCAGCTGTTTCCCAGCGCCTTCGCCAGCTACAAAATCACGGACCGCGACCAGGTGAGCGCCTCGGTGAGCCGCCGCATCAGCCGCCCCAACTACCAAAGCCTGAACCCCTTTCTCAACTACACCGACTTCTACACCGCCCAGCAGGGCAACCCGTTTCTGGCTCCGTCGCTCTCGCAGTCGTTCGTGTTCAACTACCTGCACCACGATTTTCAAGTGCTGAGCCTGAGCTATCTGCACGAAACCAACTCGGTGAATAACGTGGTGACCCAGAACGACGACACCAAAATATCGACCAGCACCCCGCAAAACCTGGCCCAGGCCAGCACGCTCACCCTGAGCTCGGGCGGCCACACCGACATCACCAAGGGCTGGGGCGTTGATAACCAGCTGAGCGGCAGTTATACGCGGGTCGAAACCCAGGTTGAAGGCCAGCCCGTGCGCCTGGCCAGCTACAGCTGGGCGGCCAGCTCGAACCAGACGTTTATCCTGCCGCGCAGCTACAAGCTGCTGGTGGGCGGCGAGTACAGCTCGCCCGTGGTGCAGGGCCTCTACCGCGCCAAAGCCAGCGGCTCGGTGAACCTGGGCCTGAAAAAGCAGCTCTGGGCCGAGCGCGCCAGCCTCAGCCTCAAAGTGGCCGACGTGTTCAACACCTACCGTTTCCGCAGCACGCTGCAGTACGCCAACGTGAACCAGACCTGGAATAACCAGTGGGAAAGCCGCCGCGCAACGCTCACCTTCACCTGCAAAATTGGCAGCGGCAAAACCCCGGCCCGCCACGCCGCCAGCAGCGCCGACGAAGAAGGCCGGTTGTAGCGCGGCCGCTACGAGTCCGCGTTACCGAGCGACCCGCGCCGCCCGCCCCGCGAATTCGCAGCGGCTGCCGCCCGCAACGCCGCCCGCCGCCCCCACCCATTTGCCCGCCCCGCTGTGCATTCCCGGCTATTGCCATTGCCGCGCGGCCCCGAGCAGGCGGGCATCTGGCGCAATGCGCCGCCCGCGCCGTTGCCAATACCGGCGGCCGAATCGTATTTTAGGGTTTTCACTCCGCCCGGGCTTATGCTGAACTACTACCGCCTCCTGGGCATTGGCCCCGCTGCCACGCCCGCGCAAATTGTGCAGGCCTACGCCCGGCAGCGCGCCCGCCTGCGCCGCCACGCCCGCAGCACCGACCCCGCCCTGCGCCACCGCCTGGCCGAGGTGGAGGCCGGCTACGGCATTCTGGTTCATCCGCGCCGCCGCGTGCTCTACGACCAGCTGCTGGCCCAGCAGCCCGCCCCGCCGCCCCCACCTTCGGAAATCCGCCTGCTGGCCCTGGCCCCCTGGGCCCGCCGCCTGAATGCGGCCCTGCTGGCCCTGTGCCTGCTGCTGGGCCTCGACTGGGCCTGGCCGCCCCGCGAATACGCCGCCGAAACCGTGCAGAGCCGTTTCCCCATCGCCGTGTCGTCATCGCTCTCCGACCCGCAGCTGACCTACCGCGTGCATACCGCGCACACCACCTTCCGGCTGCCCAGCGCCATTGGCTACCGCGTGCGCGAAGGCGATGCCCTGCACGTGTGGCAAACGCCCCTGCTCGGCGTGGTGCAGCGCATCAGCGCGCCCGCCTCGGCCGACGGTGCGGCCCCGTTCCGGCCCTACGATGGCACCATCTACGGCACGTTTTTCTTTTTGCCGCTGCTGCTAGCGGCCGTGGCCGCCGTGGGCTGCTGGCCCGGCCGCGCGCCCGAGCTGGTGGTGAACGTGGCCGGCGTGGCCGCCCTGCTGGCGGTGCTGCTGGCCGTGGTGGGGCTGGGGTTTTGAGGGCGCGCACCCAACCCGCCGGCCCCTTTTGCGGTTGATGCCCGTAGAATAGGCGGCGGCGCGTAGCCGCCGTTTTTCATTTCCCCGACAGCCATGGATTTCCCTGCCACCCAATCCGAAGATTTATTTAATGCCGCCCGCCGTGGCGATGTGGCGGGTATGCAAGCCGCCTTGGCCGCTGGCGTGCCCGTCGAGGCCGCCAACGACAAAGGCTTCACGGCCCTCGTGCTCACCAGCTACGACAACCACCTCGCGGCTACTCGCTTCCTGCTCGACCACGGGGCCAACCCCAACCAGCGCGACGCCAGCGGCAACACCGCCCTGATGGGCCTCGGCTTCAAGGGCTACGCCGACATTGCCCGCCTGCTCATCGGGCGCGGGGCCAACCCCAACCTGCGCAACGGCGGCGGCGGCACTGCCCTCATGTTTGCCGCCATGTTTGGCCGCCACGAAATGCTGCAGCTCCTTCTCGATGCCGGGGCCGACAAGGACCTCCAGGACGACCGCGGCTTCACCGCCCTCCAGCTGGCCGGCCAGAAGGGCGACGCCGCCGCCTGCGCCCTGCTTGGCGGCGCGCCCCAATAGCGGGAGTAGCCCAACGCGCCGGCCCAGCGAATGCCAACGGGCTGGCGCGTTACCTTGCGGCGTGCGCAGCATTTCCTTCAACCCCGCCATGCTGGCCGCCGTGCGGGCCGGCCGCAAAACCGTCACCCGCCGCCGCCTGTCCACCACCTTGCCCATGCAGCAGGAGCCGGACCAGTACCGCTTTATCGGCGTTTCCGCCCAGGGCGCGCTGTTCGCGGACTGCCACGCCCAGCCGCCTTCCTTGCGGCCCCTCCTGCCGCTGCCCTTCGGCCCCTCCTGCCGCTGCCCTTCGGCCCGCCCGGCACCTGCCTAAGCGTAACTGAAGACCCGTCGCTCGTGCTGAAAATAGTGGCCGTGCGGGCCGAGCCGGTGCGCCATCTCACCGAAGCCGATGCCCTCGCCGAAGGCATTGTGGCCCGCCCGCAACCCGGCCCGCCCCAATGGGGTGGGGGCGAGCCCGACGCCGCCCGGCCCGGCACCTTTCACTGGTACGCCAGCCCCGTCGAAGCCTTCCGGGGCCTGCTCGATTCCATCTACCCCACGGCCTGGGCCCGCAACGAGTGGGTGTGGGTAATTGAATTCGCCCCCCAATAGCCGCCGGCTAAATCAGGCCAGCCACCCGGCTGCCAGCGCCGGCAGCGCCGGCAGCGCCGGCACCGTTTGCACCAGCAGAATGCGCCCGCCCGCCGTAGGCGCCCTATACAGGCCCGCCACCACCACGCACCCCAGAAAAAAGCTGGCTACGCTGCGGTGCCAGCCGGGGTTCGCAATCAGCAGCGCCTAGATGAGCCCGGCCGCCAGAAACCCGTTGTACAGCCCCTGGTTGGCCGCCAGCACCTTGGTGGGCTCAAACAGCTCGGGCCGCAGCGAGCGAAAGGTTTTCGGCCCACGCGTGGTCCAGGCAAACATCTCCAGCCACAGAATATACAGGTGAATGAGGGCCACGAAAGCGATGAGGAGCTGGGCGAGCAGGTGCCTGACAAGGAGCGATAAATGGGTGAGCAGCCAGGACGCCCGCCGCCGGCGGCGCGCTGCGCGAACACTAGGCGTTCGGCCGGAGGGCAGTGCCGGCCGTATCGGGGCCGGGGCTGCTCAGCCGGAACAGGGCCTGCGTGGCCTTGTCATCGGCGAAAAGGACTTTGGCCGCCGCGCTCACCTCCTGGCCGAAGCCGTAGGCCAGGTTCTGGGTGGTGAGGTAGTGGTCGGTACCCTCCACGTTGGTGCCTTTTTTCACCTCCTGGGTGGTGTTGGTATCGGCCAGCTGGGTAACCAGCGTGCCGAGGGCCGCGAGCATGGCCGGGGTGTAGCCCTTTTCGGCCAGCGCCGCTTTGTCGCGGGTGGCCGAGCTGAAAGCGGTTTGCAGCAGCGTCCGCATCTTGTCGTGGTGGTCGCGGGCGGTCACGTAGCCGCGACGGCCGTACTGGTCGAGCCGCCCCGCATTGTGCGGAAAGGCCCGGCCCACGAAATAAAACAGGCTTTGCACTGCGGCCTGGGCCTGCGTCATGGTGGTGGCTACTTCGGCCGTGCTCTCCTTCAGCTCGCCCACGCGGGTGGTGTTGTCGGGGGCGGCATCGGCCTCGTCGATGGCGGCCAGCCAATGCGCCCCAAACGCGGCATCGAACTCGGGGTTGAAGGCCCGGAACGCGGCCTCGTGGGCAACGTAGTGCGCCTGCATGGTGCGCATGTGCTGGCGCATGGCCGGGGCCGCTTCGGAGTAGTGCCGCAGGACGGTAGTCGCGTTTTTCATGTACTGGAAATGAGGAGTTAGGAATGTGCGGTCAAGGTAGGAATTCCCCCGAACATTCCCCGCCCTGGCCCCGCCCCGGCCCACCGGCCCCGCGCGCAGG
>JALYUH010000079.1 GCA_030853985.1 Bacteroidota bacterium
GCGTAAGCAAGGGCCAGGTCTTGGCCACCGTGGATGCCAGCATTCTCGATGCCAGCATGGCCGAGCTGCGCACCCGCATGGACCTCGCCCGCATCGTGTACGAGAAGCAGAAGGGCCTGTGGGACCAGCAGATTGGCACCGAAATCCAGTACCTGCAAGCCAAGAAAAACTACCAGGCGTTGCAGCGCAACCTGGCCACGCTCAACCAGCAAAAAGCCCTTTACAACGTGGTGGCCCCGTACGCGGGCACCGTGGACGAGGTGCTGCCCAAACTGGGCGAAATCACCGCGCCCGGTGCGCCGGTGGTGCGCCTGACCAGCGGCACGGGCAGCAAAATCCTGGCCGATGTGAGCGAAGCCTACGGCAACAGCATAAAGGCCGGCGATAATGCCGTGGTCACCATTCCGGACCTCGGCGACAAGGAGCTGCCCGCCACCGTGCGCGTCGTGAGCCGCAGCATCAATGCCACCAGCCGCACATTTACGGTGGAGCTGCGCCTAAAAAACGCCAAAGCCGCCAACCTGCGCCCCAACATGGTGGCCACGGTGCGCATCCAGAACTACGCCGCCGCCAGCGCCACCGTCATCCCCGTGGATCTGGTACAGCACGACGAGGAGAACAGCTACGTGTACGTGGTGGCCCAGGAGGCCGGCAAGGCCGTGGCCAAGAAGCGCATCATCAAAACCGGCAACACCTACAACGGCAAAGTGGAAGTGACCAGCGGCCTGACGGGCGAGGATAAAATCATTTCGGGCGGCTACCAGAACCTGAACGAAGGCCAGAAAGTAGCTGTGCAAGGGGCGTAGGGGCGGCTTGCAGCCGCCCGCCGTTGAACCGAATCGTTGGCCTGGCTGACGCTGGTTGAACGGCCCAATTCCATCATGCTTACCAAGTTCCGTGCAACGACCCGGGCGGGTGCAACCCGCCCCTACAACCACCAAAACCATGCAGGACATCGAAAAAGAATTTGGCCCAACCAGTTGGTCCATTAATAACAAAACCAGCATTTACATCATCACGGTGATTTTGTGCGTGGCGGGCATTTTTGCCTACATCAAGCTCGGCAAGGAGAAATTCCCCGACATCGTGATTCCGCGCATTATCGTGGCCACGGTATATCCCGGCACTTCGCCCACCGACATCGAGAACCTGGTGACGCGCCAGCTCGAAAAGGAGATGAAGAGCATCAACGGGGTGAAACACATCAACTCTACCTCGAACCAGGATTATTGCATCGTGGACATCGAGTTTAGCTCCGGCATTGATGTGCAGGTGGCCAAACAGCTCGTGAAAGATGCCGTGGACAAGGCCAGCACCGAGCTGCCCAACGACCTGCCGAGCGCCCCACTGGTAAAGGAGGTCAACATCTCCGAGCAGCCCATCATGTTTGTGAACCTAGCCGGCAACCTGCCCGCCGCCCAGCTCAAAAAGTTCGCCGACGACTTTCAGGACAAGATTGAGGCCCTGTCCGAAATCACCCGCGTCGACATCGTGGGCGCCCTCGACCAGCAGGTGAACGTGGACGTGGACCTGAACAAGTTGCGCGCCTCGCGCCTGAGTTTCTCGGATATTTCGCGCGCCATTGGGGGCGAAAACCTCACCGTATCGGGCGGCACCATCGACGTGGGCGGGCAGAAGCGCGCCGTGCGCGTGGCCGGCCAGTATGTGCGCGCCGCCGACATCGCCGACATCCAGATTAAGAACCTGAACGGTGCCCCGGTGCGCCTCGGCGATATTGCTACCGTCACCGACGGCTTCAAGGACCGCGAGAGCTACGCCCGCCTCGACGGCAAGCCCGCCATCACCCTGAACGTGGTGAAGCGCCAGGGCGAAAACCTGATTGATGCCAGCGACAAAATCAAGCAGATTATTGCCGAATCGAAAGCCAGCCTGCCCAAGGAGCTGACCATCACCGTCACCGGCGACACCTCGAACGATACCCGCGTCACGCTCCACGACCTCATCAACACCATCATCATCGGCTTCCTGCTGGTGACTTTGATTTTGATGTTCTTCATGGGCACCACCAACGCGCTGTTTGTGGGCCTTTCCGTGCCGATTTCGATGTTCCTAGCCTTCCTGGTCATCCCCCTGTTCGGCTTCACGCTGAACATGATTGTGCTGTTCGCCTTCCTGCTGGCGCTGGGCATTGTGGTCGATGACGCCATTGTGGTGATTGAAAACACCCACCGCCTGCTGCACGAGCACCCCAACCTGAGCACGCCGAAAGCGGCCAAATTCGCCGCCGGCGAGGTATTCGTGCCGGTACTGGCCGGCACGCTCACCACGGTCGCGCCGTTTGTGCCGCTCATGTTCTGGCCCGGCATTGTGGGCTCGTTCATGTATTACCTGCCCGTTACGCTCATCATCACGCTCATGGCCTCGCTCATCGTGGCCTTCGTGATGAACCCGGTGTTTGCCGTGAGTTTCATGGAGCGCGAGGAGCATTTCGAAGATGACCTACACCGCCGGCCCAAGCTGACGCGCGGCTTCCTCATTGCGATGGGCGTGCTGCTCGTCGTTGCCATCATCGGCTACGTGGCGCGCTCGCCCTTCGTGGGCAACCTGTTCATCACGGTTATCCTGCTCTGCTTCCTCAATAAGTTCGTGTTCGTGCGCATGATTGCCTGGTTCCAGACGCGCGCCCTGCCGCGCTTCCAGAACGGCTACGCCAGCCTCGTGGGCTGGTCCATCAGCCATCCGGCCATTGTGATGGTGGGCGTGGTGGTGCTGTTCCTCGGCTCGTTTGTGGCCGTGGGCCTTCGCAAGCCGGCCATCCAGTTCTTCCCCAAAGGCGACCCCAAGTTCATCTACGCCTACCTGAAAATGCCCGTCGGCACCCGCGTGGCCGTTACCGACTCCATCACCAAAGTGCTGGAAAAACGCATCTACGGCGTTATCGGTGCGCACAACCCCGACGTGGAATCGGTGATTTCCAACGTCGCCATCGGGGCCGGCGACCCCGGCGAAGCCACCGCCGCCGGCGTGTCGCAATCGCACATGGGCAAGGTCGGCGTGGCCTTCAAAGAGCTCAGCGAGCGCACCGGCCCGGCCACCCACCTCTACATGGACAAAATCCGGGAGGTGGTGAAGGGGATTCCGGGGGCCGAAGTCTCCGTCGACCAGGAGGCCAGCGGCCCGCCCACGGGCAAGGAAATTGCCATCGAAGTAGCCGGCGACGACTACCCCAAGCTGGCCGCGCTCTCCAAGAAAGTCATCCGCTACGTCGATTCGCTGAAAATCGGCGGCGTCGAGCAGCTGCGCTCCAACCTGGAAGACCGTAACCCCGAAATCGCCGTCAACATCAACCGCACCCGCGCCAACCGCGAGGGCATCAGCACCGGCCAGATTGGCCTGGAAGTGCGCACCGCCATCTACGGCACCGAGGCCAGCAAATTCAAGACCTCGGATGACGAGTACCCCATCCAGGTGCGCTACGCCGAGCCCTACCGCTCCGACGTGGATGCCATCATCAACGCGCCGCTCACCTTCCGCGATGCTTCCGGGCAGGTGCGCCAGGTACCTATCTCCTCGGTGGCCGATGTCACCTACGGCAGCACCTACGGCGGCATCAAGCGCAAGGACACCAAACGCATCATCACCATCAGCTCCAACGTGCTGGGCGGCTTCACCGGCCCCGACGTGGTGCGCAACCTGCAGACGGCCCTCAAATCATTTCCGCTGCCGCCCGGCTACTCCATCAACATGGGCGGCGCGCAGGAAAACCAAAAGGAAACCAGCGACTTCCTGCCCCTGGCCGGCATCGGCGCGCTGGGCCTCATCTTCCTGATTCTGGTTACGCAGTTCAACTCGTTCAGCAAGCCGGTCATCATTCTCTCTGAGGTGCTGTTTTCGATTGCGGGCGTGTTCTGGGGCCTGGCCCTCACGGGCCAGAACGTGAGCATCGTGATGACGGGCGTGGGCATCATCGCCCTAGCCGGCATCGTGGTGAAAAACGGGATTCTGCTGGTCGAATTCATGGATATGCTGCGGGCGCAGGGTATGCCCTTGCGGGAAGCCATTGTGCTGGCTGGCCGCACCCGCCTGAATCCGGTTATCCTCACGGCCACGGCCGCCACGCTGGGCCTCATCCCGCTGGCCATTGGCCTGAACATCGACTTCTACGAGCTATTCAACTCCGGCAACGCCCACTTCTTCATCGGCGGCGAATCGGTGACCTTCTGGGGCCCCCTGGCCTGGACCATCATCTTCGGCCTCGTGTTCGCCACGGGCATCACGCTGCTGGTGGTGCCAGTGATGTATTTGCTGAGCGAATCGCTGAAAGCAAAAATTTCCGGAAAAAATCCGGATGACGTTGCAACCATTCCAGAAGAGGTGGACTCTGAGGAAATACAGGCGGCTACGCCGCCGGTACTGGCATAGCGCTTAAGGCGTTGTCGGTGCCCGCCGGCCGGGGGCTGTTGCAGCAGCCCCCGCCGTCGGGCACCTGAAGTCGGCTGCCGGTTCTCCCTCACCACCTCTTTTTGCAATTTTATTATGTACGTATCCACTACGAGTCTCGCCCCTTCCGCCACTATCGAGCAGCAGGTATTCCGCATTATCAGCAAGCGCAAGGCCATTCGGGCCAGCCGCGTGCGCAAAACTGCCAGCCTCTCCCACGACCTGCGCTTCGAAACCCTCGACGTAGTCGACATTATCCTGGAGCTGGAGCGCAACTTCAGCATCACCATCCCCGATGAAGTGCCCCTCACGACCGTGGGCGACTTCGTGCGCTACGTGCGCGAACACGCCGCCGCCGCCTAACGACCGTTTTCATCAGCCGTAAAAAAGCCCCCGCAACTGCAGTTGCGGGGGCTTTTTTACTTATTGGCGGCTCAATCAGAAGCGGCCTGTTGTTGTGCGAACAAAGTGAAGACGCGACAGTTCGCGGCTTTAATTCGTTCAGATGCTTAGCGTATGTTGCCGCCAGTATCCGTAGCGGAAGTGTTGGGCTCGCGGCTGCTGGCGGTGGTGTTGGCGGCTACGCTGCCGGTGCCGGCGTGCTTCGCCGATTCTTCGGCTACGTGCGCGGTGGGTGCGGCCGGGTCGTTAGAATGCGAGGGACGAGCGGCTGGTGCCATGGCGGCCTGCTCATCGAGGGCATCGGCGGCGTGCTTAGACTGGTTGCTGGCCGAAGCCGTGGCCGTAGCGGCGGCGCTGGCGGCCGAAGCAGTCGTTTCTTTATCGGAAGCGGCATAGGCTCCGGCCGACACGACTTCCGTCGGGCGCGTCAGCTCCCATTCCTCGAAGCGGTCCATTTCGTGTTTGAGCGTGGTCGAGAACCAGGCCACCAGGGCCACGTCGTCGAGCAGGCCCAGCACCGGAATAAAGTCCGGAATCAGGTCGATGGGGCTAATGAAATAGATAAATACCGCAATAGCGGCCATTACCGTACTCATGGGCACGCCGGTATATTCCCCCGATGTCGATGCTTTAACCAAGCGAAACATCGTCTGGAGCGTTTCCCAGGCTTCGTGGGCGATGGTGCCCACGTCGTTTTTCTCGCTGGCCTTTTTGTAGGCATCGGTCAGCAGCGATTTCAGGCGGGTGGGCTGCTTGATATAGCCTTCGGCAATGCCAAGAAATTTTTTGAAGATGGCCGAGCCGGCAACGTCGTTGCCATTGGGCGAGGTTTGTTTAGTTGAAGCCACAGAATGCAGGAGTTAAGTAGGAACAGGAAAGGTGCACGGCCACCGCCGCGTAGCTGGGCCTAGATACTAGTTTTCGGCCCGCAAGGTTATTCGCGGCCCGGCTCAATCCATTACAGAACCGGGGTGGGAGTATCGTGAAACGAAAATATAGCCACCGGCTGACCGCCCGAAACCAAAACGCCCCGTTCCGGCAGGAACAGGGCGTTGAAAAACGGTGGGGTCGCGTGAGGCAGCGTTAGTCTTTCTCGTATACTTTCACCACAAACACGTAGTCTTGCAGCTTTTTCAGCTGCTGGGGGCGGCCCGCGCCGGCCAGCTGCCCGTAGCGGGGCAGGTGGTAGGGCGCGTCGGACTTGGCCGTAGCGGCCAGCGAATCGACCAGCCGCACCAGATACGACGACTTAGTGGCGAAGGCGGCGCTCTGCGCGTCGTTCTGGCGGCCGCTCACCACACCAATCAGGTTGCCGCGCTCGTCGAGCAGCGGGCCGCCCGAGTTGCCGGGGTTCACCGGAATGCTCACCTGGTAGAAGGCGGTATCGCCCTCGAAGCCCGAGCGGGCGCTGAGCGAGCCTTCGCCATAAACCACGTCCTCCCGCGGGTAGCCGAGGGTGAACACCCGCTCGCCCAAATCGGCCTGCCCCGGTTTGATGGCGTAAGGCAGCCGGCCGAAGCCCGTGAATTTCTTGTCCGTGATGCGCAGAATTGCCAGGTCACGCTTGATATCCGAATACACGGGCTCCGCGTGGTAGCGCTGGTGGCTGCGGCCTTCTATTAGCAATGAATCAGCACCCTGAATAACGTGGTAGCTGGTAACCAGGTAGCCTTCCGAGGTGAGGGCGAAGCCTGTGCCGCTAAACTTGCTAACGGGGGCCAGCGGTGGCGCAACGCTGCCATCGATGCGCCGCAGGGTGCTGTTGAGGGCCTTCTGGTTTTGCTTGAGGTTATTGATATCGCGGCGAAGCGCCTGGTAGCTGGCCGGCACTGGCAGATGGGAGGTTTTCCACAAATCCAACCCCAGAAGCGTCGCAAACACGGCCATCACAGCCACCGAAGCGGCTACGCCCACCGTAGCGCGGTGCCCGCTCCAGAACTCGCGCAGCTTGCGCTCAGTGCGCGAAATGCGCAGCATCGGGTTCACCGAGTGGGTGAGGTGGCCCGCGGAAACGGGCATTTCGACGGGTGCTTCGGCGGCCAGCATGGCGGCGTGGATGCCGCGCAGCTGCTGCCGGGCCTGCTGCCGCTGCCCCAGGGTGCGGAGCGTGTCGGTGAGCTCGCTGAAATCGGCGAAACGCAGGGCCAGGGTGGCATCGGCGCTCAGGCGCGCTTCGAGGTCGGCGCGCGCCGGGGCGGCCAGCTCGCCGGTGGCGTAGGCTTCAAATAAGGCGTAATAGTCTGCTTCAGTCATCATGGCGTTAGCGGCCGGCGGGGTGGGCGGCCGCGGTAAAACACGGGGGATTTCCGCCGGCAAAAAACGGCCGGCGACTAACGAATAGCTTAAATAGGTTCTTCTTTATAGTGGGTAAAAAACAGCTTCTTGAGGCGCACGAGGCACTTGTATTTCTGGTTTTTGGCGTTGTCGGCGTTCGTGTAGCCGAATTCTGCCGTCAGGTCCTGCATCGACTTGTCGAGCAGATAAAAGCCTTCTAAAAGCGACTTGCACGGTTCGCCGAGGCTGTTCAGCGCCTCGCCCATGGTGGCGAAGCGGCGGTCCTGCTCTTCGGCGGCCAGCACGTCCTCTTCCGCACCGGTGTTCAGGTACGGGCCGTGCTCCTCGTCGTCGAGCAAGCGCACGCCGAAGCGGCTTTTGCTGGTCAGGCGCTTCAGCCAGAGCCGCCGGCAGACGGCGTAGAGGTAGGTTTTAATCTGGCAGCTGAGCTCCAAAGAGCCGTCGCGCACCTTTTCATAAAACACCATCACGCCTTCCTGGTACACGTCCTGGGCATCGTCCTCCGAACCGCTGTTTTGCAGTACGAAGTGCGACACCATGGGCCAGTGCAGCCGGTAAAGGTGGGCCAGAGCCCGCTCATCGCCGCCGCGAATGGCGGCAATAAGGGCGTCGTCGGTAGGAGTCAACGGAGAGGAAGTAGTGGGATTGCCCCTGCTCATTCACTTTGGCGGTTAATACGAAAGAAGGGGCTAAGTAACCCGTCGAAAAAACATTTTTCTGTGCCGGGTTACCTTTCCTGGATAACCGGATAAAGGGCGTTTTTAAGTTAACCCATCCTCAAAATTACCCCCAAAATGAACAATCTGTTCAAAGTTGCTGCCCTGGGCCTAGCCCTCACCGCTGGCCTGACCTCGTGCGAGTCGAAGTCGACCGAGTCGACCGTTGTGGAGACGCCTGCTGCTACCACCGAGTCGTCGACCACCGTTACCACCGATACCACCGCAATGGCTCCCGCTGCTGACGGCGCAATGGCTCCGGCTGCCGATGGCGCAATGGCTCCTGCCACCACCACCACTACTACCGAAGAGAAGAAGTAATTGGCCGCTGGTCCCCGTGGCCGGCTCCAAATATTCTGGCATTCGCCCACAGCCCGGATTTTCCACCAGGAAGGTCCGGGCTGTTTTGCGTTGTTACTCCACCAATCGTAGCAAATCGGCCGCAATGCCCGGCCACGGCTGGTGCAGGTTGAGGGTAACCACCCGCACCGGGTGCCCGCCCAGCGTGTAGCGCAGGTCCACGGCCTGGGCGCTGGCCGGGTAGAGGAGAATGCCTTCCAGGGCCTGGCCGGGGGCGGGGCGCTGGTTTTGCAGGTAGGCGTAGAGCTGGTAGAGGTGCGGGGCGATGAGGCGCTGCCGGTCGTAGCGCGGGCGCAGGGCGGCGGCGTAGTACTTGGTGTCGAGGATGATTTTGCGGTCGGGCGCTTCCAGCGTGGTGTCGGTGAGCATGGTGGGCAACAGAGCCAGGTCGGCGGGCGCGGCGGCTTGGGCCTGCCAGGCAATGGTTTCGGCAAACACCCGGAAACGGCGCTGCTCGCGGCGGTAGAAGTTGCGCACAAACTGCTCGAAAACGCGCGCCATCAGCCCCTCATCGCGCCGGAAATCGGCGAAGCGGCGGCGGCCATCGGCGGCGGGCTCGGGCAGCGCCACCTGCCACACCAGCTCGCACACGTGGGCCAGAAACTGCGCCGCGCCATCGGGCCGCTGCCGCCGCAGCGCGCGGAACGTGGCGGCCGTGGGCGTAGCT
>JALYUH010000095.1 GCA_030853985.1 Bacteroidota bacterium
CTATGGCTGCATGTTGGCTTTCTGTATTGCGAGAATGGGCGCGCCGGCCAGCCCGCCTGGCCGCCGTGCTAGCGCTGGGCGGGGCCGCCGCGCCGGCCGCCCGGGCGCAGGACGTGTATTTCTCGCAGCCCTACGCCACCCGCCTGCACAGCAATCCCGCTTTCACCGGCTTGGTCGATGACTATAGCGTCACGCTGAGCTTTCGCAACCAGCTGCCCACGCTGGCCGGCTCCTTCGTGAGCACTCAGCTGGCGGCCGACCTGCGCCCCAACGGCCTGGGCCAGCACCACGCCTACGGCCTGCTCCTGAACCAGGACCGCACTGGGGCCGTGGGCTACACCCGCCTCGAAATCGGGGGCCTCTACGCCTACCACACCCGCCTGCGCGCGGGCTTGGCCCTGAGTGGCGGCCTGCGCGCCAGTTACGGCCGCCAGCGCGTTGGATATGATAATTTCGTGTTCGGCGACCAGATTACGGAAGATGGCAGCGTGCGCGGCCCCAGCGCCGAGGCCCTCGATTTTCCGCCCGCCAACTACTTCAGCGTGGGCACCGGGGCCGTGCTGTACTCGGCCCGGGGCTGGCTCAGCGTGGCCGGCCAGCACCTCAACCAGCCCGGCCTGGGGTTTCGGCAGCAGGCCGAGCTGCCCATGCTGCTGAGTGTGGCCGGCGGCTACAAGTTTTTTATTATCGAGCCCGGTACCGGCCTGGCCACCCGCGAATTAAGCTACACGCCCGTAGCCGCCCTTAGCCGGCAGGGCAGCTCCACGCGCACCGAAGCGGGCCTCTACGTCACCGCATCGCCCATCACGGCCGGGGCCGTATACCGCAACATTTCCTTGCCCGGCAGCGTTGCCCGGCAACACGTGCTCGCGGCCGTGGTGGGGGTGCAGGCCGGAAGCCTACGCCTCGGCTACAGCTACGACGTGGGCCTGAGCCGGTTGAGCGCCGACCTGGGTGGAGCCCACGAAATTACTTTATCGCTACGGGCCTTTGACCGGTTAGAAAACGCGCATCGTCGGCTAAAAAGAAGAGTTTACCCGGTGGCCCCTTGTCCGGCATTTTAATTTTTTGTACTATTGTGTCCTGATTGTCCTTGCTAACCCCTCCTAACACGTCTTCATTTTAACTTTGTTATGAAATTCATTAATTATCTGTGCTTGGCAGCGATGGGCCTTACCGCCCTGGGTGGCTGTAATAAGAACGGGCACGCAACGGCTACCAAGCCCGGCAAATATTCTTCGACCACAGGTATTGAATACAATACGGAGAAGGGAATGGCCGTCGCCAACTTCAAAAAGATTCCCGAAGGACCGGGTCTGGTATTTATCGAAGGTGGCCGCACGGTGCTGGGCTCGCAGGAAGAAGATGTAACGATGTCGCACGACAACATCGAGCGCACGGTCACCATCGCCTCGTTCTACATGGATGAAGCCGAAGTGGCCAACATTCACTGGCTCGAATACCTGCACTTTATCCGTACCGATTCGGCCGAGGAGTTCTACAAATCGGCCTTGCCCGATACCACGGTGTGGGCGCGCGACCTGTCGTTTAACGACCCGTACGTAACCTACTACCTGCGCTACCCCGGCTTCCGCTATTTCCCGGTAGTGGGCGTGAGCTGGCTGCAGGCCGACGACTACTGCACCTGGCGCACGGCCAAGGTGAACGAAAAGCTGGCATCGGGCGAAGGCACCAAATCGGGTGGCCTGGGTGGTCTGTTCAAGAAAAAAGCAAAGCCGGCAGCCGCCGGTGCAGAAGGCACAGCTGGCACGGCCGGGGCGCTGGGCGATGGCAAAAGCGCCACCTCCATTGAAAAAGGCAACACGCTGCCCAACTACCGCCTGCCCACCGAAGCCGAGTGGGAATACGCCGCGCAGGCCCTCATCGGCACGCAGGAAGTGGGCAACGAAAACCAGGAGGAGAAGCGCATTTACCCCTGGGATGGCAACTCGACCCGCAACGCCTATGGCAAGAAGCAGGGCCAGTTCCTGGCCAACTTCAAGCGCGGCCGCGGCGACTACGCCGGCATTGCCGGCAGCTTGAACGATGGCGCCATGATTACGGAGTACATCTACTCGTACCCGCCCAACGATTACGGTTTGTATAACATGGCCGGCAACGTGAACGAGTGGGTGCAGGACGTGTACCGCCCCCTCTCGTTCCAGGACGTGGAAGACCTGAACCCCTTCCGCCGCAACGGCGTGGCCGACCCCGCCGACAAGTACGACAAGAAAGGCTACCAGTCGCTGATTGACGACCACGTGCGCGTGTACAAAGGCGGCTCGTGGCGCGATGTGGCCTACTGGCTCTCGCCCGGCACCCGCCGCTTCATGGCCGAAGATTCGTCGACTGCCACCATCGGCTTCCGCTGCGCCATGATTAACGCCGGCTCGAACAAATAATCACGGATTTGTCGGATTAACGACGGATTTTCCGGATTTTGTAGACGTTGAGATTATCAA
>JALYUH010000099.1 GCA_030853985.1 Bacteroidota bacterium
GCCCAAGCCGGCCGGCCCCAATGCGCCCGTGCTGCGCGACCTGCTGCTCGGAGCCAACGGCTTTCTCAAGCTCAATATCGACCGCGTGGACCTGCCCGAGGGCGAGAACATGCGCGAAGTGAGCGTGCAGCTCGAAAAGTATGGCGGAACGGTGAGCATGCCCTACCTGCGCTTTCTCACGCCCGAAGGCGGCCACGGCGAGGCCTCAGGCACGGCCCGTTTTAAGGGGTTGCGCCTGCGCCAGGCCGATACCGACCTGACCCTGCGCTACACTACGCTCGACGTGCAGCGCCTGCTTGGGCTCATCGCCAGCCTCACGGTGGCCGAGCCCGACTCGGTAGCGCCCACGGCCCGCACCCGCGCCCGGGCGGAGCGCAAAGCCGAACGCAAAGCCGAGCGCCAGTTGCTCCCCGGCAACCCGTCGCTGCTGGCCAGCGGCGTGCTCACGGCGGTGCTGCGCGTGGAGGCCGACCAGGTGAACTACGGCGCGGTGCGCGGCAGCAAGTTCCGGTTGGTGTCGCATCTGCGCAACGGCGAGGCCCGGCTCGATAACTGCTCGGTTGATGCTTTGCAGGGCCACTTGGGGTTGAGCGGCTACATGCGCAGCCCCGCCAACCGCGCCCACCACCCCACGCAACTGCAGGTGCGGTTGCAGGATATTCAATTGCCCGCGCTGTTTGGGACGATGGCCGACATGGGCCTGGGCGTGCTCGGGGCCGACAACGTGCTGGGCGCGCTGCGCGGCGTGGCCGTGCTGCGCACCGACCTGGGCCGCAGCTTCCTACCCAGCCTGGCCAACACGGCCGGCTACCTCAAAACCGACATTCGCGGCCTGGAGCTGGTGAACGTGGAAGCCCTGGTGCAGGCCCTGAAAATCCTGAAGAGCGAGCGCACCAGCCACCTGTATTTCGAGCCTGTGCAGGGCGAATTCGTGCTGGCCGAGGGCCAGGTGCTCATCCCCGAGCTGCGGCTGAACAGCAACCTGAGCAACCTCGAAGTGAGCGGCCATTACGGCCTGAGCGGGGCCACCAACCTCTTCATCGGCCTGCAACCGATGAAGGCCCTGTTCGGCAACAACGACAAGCGCATCGAGCGCATCCAGAGCGGCGAGCCCATGACCAAAGCCGACGCCAAAGGCAAGGACAAGCTCACCTACGTGAGCCTGCGCCGCACCGCGCCCGGCGAGAAATTCCAGGTTCGCCTGTTTCAGCGCGACGAGCGGCGCGACGCCCAGGCCCGCCTCCTGGAGCAGTACCGCGCCTACCTCCTCACCCAGCGCCTCGATACGACGGTGCGCATGGTGCGGTAGTGAAGGCTTGATGGCGCGGGGCTCCTGCCCCGTGCCCATTACTGGCGGGCCTGCGGCCCGCACGTCCGGGCAGTAGCCTCAGCCGCTGCCCAACGCTGGCGATTGGATTGTGTTGAGCGGTAAAGATGCTTGGCTACGCCGACCTTCGGTTCGCTGCGCGCTGCATGACCGTTCTTTGCCTTACGCCAACCCACTACTCCCCCACTCCACCACATGCCCCGCTCCCTTGTTTTTGCCGCCGCGCTGGCCCTGGCGCTGCCCGCCGCCGCCCAGGCCCAGCCGCGCGCCCAGGATTCGGCCGCCGTGCGCCAGCATTACGTCAAGCTCGACCGCCGTATTCGCATGCGCGACGGTGTGCAGCTCTACACCGTCATCTACGTGCCGCGCGATGCGGCGGCGGCCACGCCCTACCCCATTCTGATGACGCGCACACCGTACTCGGCCGGGCCGTACGGCGAAAACCACTACCGCAGCAGCGGCCCCGGACCGAGCCGGGAGCTGTCGGCCGAGCAGTACATTTTCGTGTATCAGGACGTGCGCGGGCGGTATTTGAGCGAAGGCCAGTTTGAGGAGATGACGCCTGCTACAACGACCTATCCCGACAAGCAAGCAGTTTTCAAGTCCGGAATTGACGAAAGCACCGACACCTTCGATACCATCGAATGGCTGCTGAAGAACGTGCCCAACAACAACGGCCGCGTGGGCATGCTGGGCATCAGCTACCCTGGCTTCTACGCCTCGGCGGCGCTGCCCAACGCCCACCCGGCGTTAAAAGCGGTGTCGCCCCAGGCCCCGGTCACGGATGAGTTTATCGGCGACGATGCCCGGCACAAGGGCGCGTTTTTCCTGCTCGACAATTTCGAGTTCACCAATGATTTCGACGTGCCCCGGCCCCGGCCGGTGGTGAGTTACGAGCCGTTGTTCAAGTTCGAAACCAAAGATGCCTACCAGTTTTTCCTGGCGCTCGGCCCCCTCAAAAACGCCAACAAGCCGCAGTATTTCAACCACCGGGCACGCATCTGGAACGAGTACATGCAGCACGAAACCTATGATGCCTACTGGCAGAGCCGCAACATCCGCCCGGCCCTCACCGGTGTGAAGCCGGCCGTACTGGTCGTGGGCGGCTGGTTCGATGCCGAGGACTTGTACGGCGCGCTCAACACCTACCAGGCCATCGAAAAGCAGAACCCCGGCATCCCCAACCGCCTCGTGATGGGCCCCTGGACCCACGGCGCCTGGGCCCGGGCCGACTGGAGCAAGTTCGGCCCACTCAGCTTCGGCTCGAACACGGCCGAATACTACCGCCAGAACCTGGAAACCCCGTTTTTTAACTTCTACCTGAAAGACAAAGGCTCCTTTAACCCCGCCGAAGCTACCGTCTTCAATACCGGCACCAACGAGTGGAAAACCTACCCGGCCTGGCCTACGGCTCCGGCCGAAACTAAGACCATGTATCTACAGCCGGGCAAAACGCTGGCTTTTACAGCCCCAGCCGCCAGCGGCAAGCCCACCGAATACCTCTCCGACCCGGCCAACCCGGTGCCCTACACCGCCGGCATTGGCACCGGGCGCAACAACGAGTACATGATTGAGGACCAGCGCTTCGCCGCCCAGCGCCCCGACGTGCTGGTGTTCCAAACCGAGCCGCTGGCCGAGGACCTCACCGTGGCGGGGGCCTTGGGGGCCGAC
>JALYUH010000132.1 GCA_030853985.1 Bacteroidota bacterium
GGCCTGCACCTGCAGCGGCGGCACGCCCTGCCGTACCTGGGCGGCGGCGGCCGTGAGCACGCGGTAGAGCAGCGGGGCGGCGGCGCGGGCCGGCCCATCGAGCCGGCGGTTGCGCGATGACATGGCCAGCCCGTCGGCTTCCCGAATGGTGGGCCGGGCCACAATCTCCAGGTCGAACGACAAATCGGCTACCAGCTGGCGCACTACGGCCACCTGCTGCCAGTCCTTCTGCCCGAAATAAGCCCGGTGCGGCCGGGCCAAGTGAAATAATTTGCTCACCACCGTGGCCACCCCGTTGAAATGGCCGGGCCGGTGTGCCCCTTCCATCACCCGCTCCAGGTCGCCGAAGTCGAAGCGCAATACCGTGGGCTGGGGGTACATTTCCGCCACCGAGGGCGCGAACAGGGCCGTGCAGCCGGCGGGGGCCAGCAGGGCGGCATCGGCGTCGGGCACGCGCGGATACAGGCGGAAATCGTCGGGGTTGTTGAACTGCGTCGGGTTCACGAAAATGGTGGCAATCACCTCGTCGCACTCGGCGCGGGCGGCCTGCACCAGCTGGATATGGCCGGCGTGGAGCGCGCCCATGGTGGGCACCAGCCCAATGCGGCGGCCGGCCCGGCGGGCGCTTTCGGTGTGGGCGTGCAACCCGGCGGCGGTAGTCAGTATCTGCATCAGAAGAAAGAGGCCCCGGAAACGGGTGCCAGGCTAGGGAGTATTGAAATTCCGCTCAAAATTGTGTAATTTTGTGCACCCATAGTATGGCCGTGTTCCATCCTCTTTAAAAAAACCTGTATGTCGAAGCTAAGAATCCTCTACGCGGCTACCGAAATTGACCCATTTCTGCAGACCACGAAAGTGGCGGAAATGCTGCGCCGGTTGCCGGCCAGCATGCAGGAGATGGGCTGCGAGATTCGCATTTTCGTACCGCGGTTTGGCATCATCAACGAGCGCAAAAATCGCCTCCATGAGGTCGTGCGCCTGTCCGGCATCAACATTGCGGTGGGCGACGACGAGAAGCCGCTGGTCATTAAAGTGGCTTCCATTCCGACCGCCAAGCTGCAGGTGTACTTCATCGACAACGAGGACTATTTCCACCGCAAGTCGGCTTTGGTCGACAAGAACGATAAATTTTACGCCGACAACGACGAGCGCGCCATTTTTTTCTGCAAAGGCGTGCTCGAAACGGTGAAGAAGCTGGGCTGGTCGCCCAACATCGTGCACTGCTCCGACTGGATGACGGGCCTGATTCCGCTCTACCTCAAAACCACCTACAAGAAAGACCCGGTGTTCAAGGATGCCAAGTCGGTGTTCTCGATTTACAACAACGAGTTCATGGACAAATTTGAAGGCAACATCTTGGAGAAAGCCAAGATGCTCGACATCGACGACGACATGATGGCTTCGCTGAAAACCGCTGATTTTAGCGGTTTCGTGAAAATGGGCATGGAGTATGCGGACACCGTGGTGCGTTCCGACGAAGACTTCTCGGAAAACATGAACGGCCTGTTTCACGAATACGCCCTCCACAACAAGCTTAGCCAGGTAGCAACCGATGAAAACCTGCACTCTTCTTACCTAGCCCTATATAATGAATTGGCTAACTAGCCGTTGCGCTCCCCTGGCTGCCCTTGCTGCCCTGGCCCTGGCCAGCTGCGACACCGGCACCGCTCTCAACGTGGACCTGCCCGACACGGCGACCATCAACACGCAATACCAGGACTACGACGTAGCCAGCGGCACCGTGCAACTGGATTCGGTGAGAACCCTGAAAACCGACCACTTTCTTATTGGTCGCCTCGCCGACAACGTGGCCGGGGCTACCACGGCCCGCGCGTTTTTCAACGTGGTGGATTTCAGAGCAATCGATGCGACCATACCCGACTCGCTGCCTTCGAAATTCACCGATACCAGGCTCTTCAGCGGCACGCCCACCCTCGATTCGACGGTAGTCATCATGGGTTTCGACCGCGTGTATGGCAATAGTGCCCCGGTACGGTTCGACGTGGCCAGGCTCACCAGTACGCTCGATGAGCGACAGACCTACACGGCTAACTCGTCGGAAGCCGGCCTGGACCCCTTGGCTACTAATGTGAGCAGCCGCCTCGACCGCACCAGGGTGCAGGTGCTAAAGGCAGCCGATATTAAGGTGACGCCCAATGTTCCGGCCGTCACGACCGTTGTGCCCGACCAAACCGTGCGCTTGGTGATTCAGCGACGCGCCGGAACGGTTAACAGCAACAGCGTCCCGTTGCCCGCTATTATACAGCCTTTTTTTTCCAACGCCCTGTTTCCGCAACTGCGCGTGCCGGGCTTTGGCCAACCGCAGCTTGATGCCCAGCTCAAAGGCTTGGCCATCACTCCCAATCCTACCTATAACAGTGGTATTGTAAGCTTCGGCCGCTCCAGTGGGTCGCGGATGGTTCTTTATTTCCATAGCACGTCTGCTTGGGCAACCCGCAATAACAAGCCGGCCGATACGCTCAAACGCTCATATTCTGTGTATTTCGGGCCGGCGTTCAGCAACAGAGGGCTTTCGAGCAGCAGCGACCCGCGCTACTATACCCAAATTACCACCGACCTACCCGCGGCGCTGGCCCCGCTCAACACCAATGCCGGCTTCGTGTCCAGCACCGTGCTTGGCGGAGTAAGCTACGCACAGGAAGGCACCGGCCTGGGCACGCGCGTAACGCTGACGGGCCTGGAGGCGCTTACCAAAGCGGCGGCGGCCGGCGGCCTCACCATCAACCGGGCCGAACTGCGCGTGCCGGTGAAACCCTACAGCAGCGTATTGTTTTCCCGGCCTTCGCAGCTTTATGCGGTTGAGGTGAACGCGGCCAATACGGTGTTGCAGCGCCTCGTCAATTACTTGCCAACCGACCGGATAGTGCAGGCCGATGGCAGCAGTCCAACCGGGAACGGCACCCCGGCGGTGGGTACGCTTACCACCATTTCGGCGGCGCAGACGTACTACACGCTGCCCGTTACCAGCTATCTGCAGGCTTACCTCAACAACCAGCTCGGCGGCAACCCGGCTTCGCTGGTGCTGCTGGCCGACAGCTACGCCGCTACGCCATTGCGCCTGTATAGTACACTTACGCTGAACCGGGCCGTGCTGGACGCGCCCAACATCAAGTTGCGGGTGTACTACTCGAAGCGCTAATTGCCGCCCCGTCGAACCACCGGTTGGCCAGCGGGGCAATTCTTTCTTCTAACAATTTAACTCTTTCTGCCATGTGCGGCATTGTTGCTTATTTGGGCCATCGTGAGGCCTGCCCCATTATCCTTAAAGGTCTGCATCGCCTCGAATACCGCGGCTACGACTCGGCCGGCGTGGCCCTGCTCAACGGCGAGCTGACCGTTTACAAGAAGAAAGGCAAGGTGAGCGAGCTCGAAGCTTTCATTGCGGATAAAAACACGCACGCCCACGTGGGCATGGGCCACACCCGTTGGGCTACCCACGGCGAACCCAACGACGAGAATGCCCACCCGCATTACTCTACCTCGGAGCGCATTGCCATTATTCACAACGGCATTATCGAGAACTACGCGGCGCTGAAAACGCACTTGGAGCAGCAGGGCCACGTATTTTATTCCGATACGGACACGGAGGTTTTCGTGAACCTGATTGAGGAGATTCAAACCCAGAACAGCTGCTCGCTGGAAGAAGCCGTGCGCCTGGCCCTGCACGAAGTGGTAGGAGCTTACGCCATCGTGGTGATGAGCAAGGACGCGCCCAACCAACTCATTGCCGCTCGCAAGGGCTCGCCGATGGTGATTGGCATCGGCGAGGGTGAGTATTTCATTGCTTCCGACGCCACGCCCATCATCGAGTACACCAACGAAGTGGTGTATGTGAACGACTACGAAATTGTGGTGATTCGGGACGGGCAGATGGAAATTCGCAGCCGCGAGGATGTGAGCCAGACCCCGTACATCCAGAAGCTGGAAATGGAGTTGGATTCCATCGAGAAGGGCGGCTACCCGCACTTCATGCTGAAGGAGATTTTCGAGCAGCCCCGCTCAATTCTCGATTCGATGCGCGGCCGCCTGGAACTGGATGCCGGCCACCTGAACATGGGCGGCATCCGGGCCTACGAGCAGAAATTTATCAATGCCCAGCGCATTATTATTGTGGCTTGCGGCACCAGCTGGCACGCCGGCCTGGTAGCCGAGTACCTGATTGAGGACCTGGCCCGCATTCCGGTAGAGGTAGAATACGCGTCGGAATTCCGCTACCGCAACCCGATTATTACGGAGCGCGACATCGTGATTGCGATTTCGCAAAGCGGCGAGACGGCCGACACGCTGGCGGCCATCGAACTGGCCAAGAGCAAGGGCGCAACCATTTTCGGCGTGTGCAACGTGGTGGGCAGCAGCATTGCCCGCGCTACGGATGCCGGCGCTTACACCCATGCCGGCCCCGAAATTGGCGTGGCCTCCACCAAAGCCTTCACGGCGCAGGTAACGGTGCTGACGCTGCTGGCCATGATTATGGGCCAGAAGCGCGGCACTATCACCGATACCAAGCTGCGCGAGCTGATGGTGGAGCTGGAAACGATTCCGTCGAAAGTGGAAAAAGCCCTGCAGCTGGATGCCCAGATTCAGGTAATTGCCGAGGAGTTCAAGGATGCCACCAACTTCCTGTACCTGGGCCGCGGCTACAACTTCCCGGTGGCCCTGGAAGGTGCGCTTAAGCTCAAGGAAATCAGCTATATCCACGCCGAGGGCTACCCGGCGGCCGAGATGAAGCACGGGCCAATTGCCTTGATTGACGAGAACATGCCAATGGTGGTGATTGCCACCCGCGACAGCTCGTACGAGAAGGTGGTGAGCAATATTCAGGAGGTGAAAGCCCGCAAGGGCCGCATTATTGCCATTGTGAGCGAAGGCGATACCGTGATTCCGGCGATGGCCGAGTACGTGATTGAAGTACCCCACACCAGCGACGCGCTGATGCCATTGGTATCGGTGGTGCCGCTGCAACTGCTGAGCTACCACATTGCCGTGCTCCGCGGCTGCAACGTGGACCAGCCCCGCAACCTGGCCAAGTCGGTGACGGTGGAGTAACAACCGTTGACGTATAATAAAAGAGGCGGCCCTGGTGATGGGGCCGCCTCTTTTACGTTTGTGGCGGTGCGCTACACCGCGAACGGCTCGCCGCGCAGCGCCTGCCGCTTGAGCAGCGGGCCCACTTTGTAGCGCTCGTCGTGGGTGTCGTGCCACATGGCTTCGAGCACGGCGTACACGCGGGCTACGCCGATGGCATTGGCCCAGGCGAAGGGACCGCGCGGGTAGCTGGTGCCCAGTTTCATCCCGAGGTCGACGTCCTGCATAGTGGCGGTGCCTTCCTGCACGGTGAAGCAGGCTTCGTTGATAATCTGGCAGATGACGCGGGGTGTGACCAGGCCCACGCGGTCGGCCACCACGCGGTAGTCGGTGCCGAGGGCGGCGCAGGTTTCGGCCAGCTTCTCGCGGTCGGCTTCGTTGGATAGGCTTAATTCCAGCAGGGGGCGGTTGAGGAGCGTGGGCAGGCCGCAGAAGCCAAAGAGGAAACCTTTGAACTCACCGTTCTCATACTCTTTCTTACTAGACACTAATGACTGCCATAGGACTTCAAAGAACACAGGACAAGTCAATGAGCTCAATATATTGTAAGTATCAGGGCTATGCGAAACCTTGCTGAAGCAAAATGCTACGTCGGTTACTAATGCTTCTTCACGAACGCCATTCGCAAGACGGTCCCATCCTCTTATTCCATTATTGTCCGAACTCAAAATCGTGTACTCGTGCCCTGGGCCGAACTTCTCGCGGAACTCCGCTTGTACGTGGTGGCCGTCAATAACCAGAATGTGCATGGTTTCGGTAGTTACTTTGGGCCAAAGATACCTTAACTGACTCCGCATTATGGCCCACCAGATTATTCTCACCGACCAGGCTCCGGCCCCCATTGGCCCCTACTCGCAAGCCGTGAAGGCGGGCAACACCGTCTACGTATCGGGTCAGATTCCCTTTGACGCCGCTGGGCAGCTCGTACCCGGCGACATCACGGCCCAGACGCACCAAGTGCTAAAGAACCTGACGGCCATTCTCGCTGCCGCCGGCCTCACGCTAGCCGATGTGGTGAAGTGCAGCATCTTCGTGAAGGACCTCGGCGATTTCGCCACCATCAACCAGGTGTACGGCTCGTACTTCGACGAAGCCACGGCCCCGGCCCGCGAAACGGTAGAAGTGGCCCGCCTACCGCGCGACGTACAGGTGGAGATTTCGTGCATTGCCGTGGGCGCATAATATCTGGCTGGCGCGGGCGTTGGGAGTGATTCGTTTTCAATCCCTAAACTAACCCTTCCCATGAAAGAACTTGGACTCGGTCTGCTCATCATTGGGCTTATTTCGCTGGTGCTGCCGCTGATTAACCCCAACGTGCACTACGTTTTTTTGCAATGGGTTGACAATTGGGGTACCACCGTGGCCTGGATTATTCGCGGCGGCATTGTGCTGCTCGGGCTGGCCTTGTGGCTGGGCTTCAGGAACCGGGACTAACGGTGAGATGGTGAGTGGTGAAGTTGTGAGTTTGAAGTTCTATTCGCGCCAGTTGCGCCATTACAATAGCAAACTCACCAGTTCACCACTCACCATCTCACCACTGCCTTACCTTTGCGGCGCGTTCCGAACTCCGGGGCGCGCTTTTTTCCGTTATGACTGAAAGAGAAGTTCGGGTGCGTTTTGCGCCCTCCCCTACCGGCCCGCTGCACATTGGCGGCGTGCGCACCGCCCTGTATAACTACCTGCTGGCCCGCAAGCTGGGCGGCAAAATGCTCCTGCGCATCGAGGATACTGACCAGAACCGCTTCGTGCCCGGTGCCGAGCAATACATTCTGGAAGCGCTGGCCTGGTGCGGAATCGTGATTGACGAAGGCCAGGGCGTGGGCGGCCCCCACGGCCCCTACAAGCAGAGCGAGCGCAAGCCCATGTACAAGCAGTACGCCGACCAACTCATCGCAGCCGGCCACGCCTACTACGCCTTCGACACCCCCGAGGAGCTCGACGCCATGCGCGCCCGCCTGCAGGCCGCCAAGGTGCCCAACCCGCAGTACAACTCCATTACCCGCGCCCAGATGCGCAACTCCCTCACCCTGCCCGAGGACGAGGTGAAGGCCCTGCTGGACGGCGGCGCGCAGTACGTAATCCGTCTGAAAGTGCCCCGCAAGGAGGAAATTCGCTTTCAGGACATGATTCGCGGCTGGGTGGTGGTGCACTCCTCGGCGGTTGATGACAAGGTGCTGATGAAGTCGGACGGCATGCCGACTTACCACCTCGCCAACATCGTGGACGACCATTTGATGGAAATCTCGCACGTTATCCGCGGCGAGGAGTGGCTGCCATCTGCGCCGCTGCACGTGCTGCTGTACCGCTATCTGGGCTGGGAAAGCACCATGCCGCAGTTTGCCCACCTGCCCCTGCTGCTAAAACCCGACGGCACCGGCAAGCTGAGCAAGCGCGACGGCGACCGCCTGGGCTTCCCGGTGTTCCCGCTGGAGTGGCACGGCACCGACGCCGAAACTGGCGAAGCCACCATCAGCAAAGGCTACCGCGAGGAAGGCTACCTGCCCGAGGCGCTGGTGAACTTCCTGGCCTTTCTGGGCTGGAACCCCGGCACGCCGCAGGAGATTTTCTCGATGGATGAGCTGGTTCAGGCCTTTTCGATTGAGCGCGTGAGCAAGTCGCCGGCCAAGTTCGACCAGAACAAGGTGAAGTGGTTCAACGAGCACTACCTGCGCGCCAAGCCCAACGCCGAGCTCGCGCCCTACCTGCTCACGGCCCTGCACGAGCACGGCCTGGTGTGCAGCCAGGAGAAAGCCGAGCAGATTGTGGGCGTGATGAAGGAGCGGGTTTCCTTCCCCAACGACTTCTGGCAGGAGGCCAAATACTTCTTCCAGGCCCCGACCGCCTACGACGAAACCGTGGTGAGCAAAAAGTGGAACGCCCCCGTGGCCGCTGCCCTCACGGCCTACGCCACCGCCCTGCCCACTGCCCCCGAAGTTTCGGCCGCAGGCCTGAAAATCCTGTTCAACGACACCATGACGGCCCAGGGCCTCAAGCCGGGCCAGGTGCTGCAAGCCCTGCGCGTGGCCGTGACCGGTGCGGCGGCCGGCCCCGATTTGTTCGAAACGCTCGTGATTCTGGGCGTGCCCGAAGTGGCCGGGCGGCTGCGCGCGGCCGTGGCCGGCATTCCGGTGGCGGCGTAAGGCTGCCTGGAGCGGATGTGGCACCAGTAATTGTGTTCAAAGATGAGGCTGACCGATGGTTAGCCTCTTTTTTTGGTTTCGCGGCGCATGCGCCATTACCTGCCGGGGTTGTTTCGCGTACAGCAACAGATATTTCTCCCGCTTCCGCGTCTCGCATCATGGCCAAAAAACCCGTTAAACCGAAGAAAGCCGCCCCCGACCCCGCCAAGAAAGCCCGCGTGCATAAAGAGCTCGAAGGCTTCGAGATTGGGGTGAACCCGTTGGGTGAAATCACCTCTAACTACAGCATCGAGCAGATTAACCAGTTTCTGGGCCGCCACGTGCGCGACAAAAAGCTGGTGGACCGCGCCGGCCAGTTTGGCGAAAAGCCCGGCGACGATACCGACGAGGATTTTCCCATCGAAGACGGCCAGCAGGAAGTGGAGGAGTCCGACGAGGACTTCATCAAGCGCACCAGCCGCGAGGCCAAGCGCAAAATGCCCGCCGCAAACCCTGAAAAGGAAGCCGCCGAAACCCGTGGCGAACTGCCGCAGAACGAGTAGCTATCAATGGTTAATGGGCAGGTTAGCGCGAGGGCTTACTCATCATTAACCACTAACCGTTAATTTACAGTGTGCTGGTGGTACCCACGCGCAGGCCTTTTTCGAAAGACTCGACTTTGAGCAGTTGGCCGTTGGAATAGGTTTCGACGCGGCTGCGCTTGTTCTTTTCGAACAGCTCCACTTCCGTCAGCTGGCCGTTTTCGTAGGTTTCGGCGCGGCTGATGTTGCCGTCGACGTACGTTTGCACGGCGGTAATCTGGCCATCGGGCTGGTAGCTCGTCCAGGTGCCGTACCAGTAGAAGCGCGGGGCCTGGCCTTTGCCAGTTACCCACTGGGCGGGGCCGCGCCGGGCTAGCTCGCCGCTGGGGTGCCAGTAGCTTACTTCGCAGTAGCCGTCCTGGCTATAGGTTTCGGTGCGGTCGAGCTTGCCGGTGGGGTCGTAGTACTGAAACGTTTTCACGGGCCGGCCGTGGCGGTAGCGCCCGGCCGTGTAGGGCTGCTTTTTAGCATCGTCGTAG